>WGDF01000366.1 GCA_015493405.1 Flavobacteriaceae bacterium | reverse complement strand
TTAAAAATATATATCGATATGAACAAGCATTTATCATTCCTACTCATTTTATTAGTGTTATTATCCGCTTGTGAAGGCAATCACAAAGAAAGAAAACCACAAAAAGTTTCCGAAACTCAAATAAATACACTGAAACAAAACTCAAACAAAACAGCTATTGATATGCAAGCCAAAATAAATCAATATGCCAAAGTCAAATTAACTACAGATATAAGTAAACTAACCGATCATGAAAAGAAAGTGATTGTACACCTAATCAAAGCTACGCAATATATGAATCCGGCTTTTTGGGAACAAACTTATGGCGACAAACAAGCTTTGCTCCAAAAAGTAAAAGATTCTTTGACCAAAGAATATGTTGAAATTAACTATGGACCGTGGGATCGATTAGATAATAACAAAGCCTTTGTCAAAGGTATTGGGCCCAAACCTGCAGGCGCCAATTTCTATCCTAAAGATATGACCAAAGCTGAATTTGAAAAAACCGGCTTGGCCGATAAAACCAGTCAATATACTATTTTGCGACGCGACAAAGCCGGGAAACTTTATACGATTCCCTATCATAAAGCTTATGAAAAATACCTCAAACCCGCGGCCAAAGAATTGAACTTGGCTGCTGAATTTGCCGAAAATAAACAGTTCAAACAATACCTAAAACTACGCGCCAAAGCCTTGCTTAATGACCATTTTCGTCCCAGTGACATGCAATGGATGGATATGAAAAGTAACCATCTGGATGTCGTTATCGGGCCGATTGAAAATTATGAAGATCAACTTTATAATTATAAAACCAGTTACGAAGGCGTCGTACTCGTCAAAGATATGGATTGGAGTAAAAAACTGGCTCATTTTATCCAATTTTTGCCTGAACTTCAAAAGAACTTGCCTGTGGCACCAATCTATAAACAAGAAAAACCAGGGACCCGTTCTGATCTCAATGCTTATGATGTACTTTATTATTCAGGCGCTTCCAACACCGGTGGCAAAACCATAGCCATCAACCTACCCAACGATGAAGCCGTTCAACTAAAAAAAGGCACACGCCGTTTGCAACTCAAAAATGTTATGCAAGCCAAATTTGATAAAATATTGGTACCGATAGCTGATATGATTATTACACCCGAACAACGACAACATATCAAATTCGATGCTTTTTTTGCCAATACTATGTTTCATGAAGTGGCTCATGGTTTAGGCATCAAAAAAACAATTAATGGTAAAGGTATGGCCCGCACTGCTTTAAAAGAATATTTTTCAGCTATTGAAGAAGGCAAAGCCGATATTTTAGGTTTATATATGGTCGATCAATTACACAAAAAAGGGGCTCTGAAAGGCGATATGAAAGATTATATGACCACTTTTATGGCTAGTATTTTCCGTAGCATTCGTTTTGGCGCTGCCGATGCACACGGCATAGCCAATATGATTCGTTTCAATTATTTTAAAGATAAAGGTGCTTTTACCCGTAATCCTGATGGTACCTACAAAGTGAATTATGACAAAATGTATGATGCCATGAAATCGCTTTCCGGGTTACTCCTGAAATTACAAGGTGATGGCGATTATGCAGGCGTTACTAAGTTGGTCAAAGAAAAAGGCATCGTACCTAAGCAATTACAGCAAGATTTACAAAAACTGAATGACGCCCATATTCCGGTTGATATTATTTTTGATCAAGGTATTAAAACTTTGGGATTAAATTAAACGAAAATAGATAATTAAAAATGGGATTTCTCGCCAGATGGCTGTCGAGAGAGAAATGACAAAACATCGAATAACTCCCGACAATAGTCGGGACAGGCATATCTCCAAATAACCACATCATCAACAACCAAATGAAATCCATATATCTCAAAGAACTCAAACAATTTTTTGCTTCACCCATTGGTTATCTGTCCATTGGCTCTTTCTTTGTGTTTACAGCTTTGTTTTTATGGTTTATCGAAGGTAATTATTATTTGCCCGCCTATGGCTTTGCCGATTTAAATCCTTTTTTCAGCTTAGCCCCTTGGATCTTGATTTTTGTCATAGCCGCAATCAGTATGAGAAGTTTTTCCGATGAATTTAAAACCGGAACGATTGAAAATTTACGCACCAAACCCTTAACTTTTAAAGCTATTATTTGGGGAAAATTTTTGAGTATTTGGACCATTGGTCTTTTTATGCTCCTCTTGACCTTTATTTATGTTTACAGTATTCGACATTTCAGTTTGGATGGTTCCTTAGATTATAAGAACCTAATCAGTGCTTATTTGGGCCTAATTTTATTAATAGGCGCTATGGCTGCCATTGGCATCTTTAGTTCGTCTTTATTTGACAATCAGGTCAATGCCTTTTTAATTGCTTTGTTTTTAATCTTCTTATTTTACTATGGTTTTGAAGGTTTGGGCAGTTTTAACTTATTGGGCAGTTTAGATTTATTTTTCAAAAAATTAAGTTTAGATTTTCATTATCAAAATATGCTCAAAGGTTTAATCAAATTATCTGATGTTGTATACTTTATCAGCATCATCATTTTATTTATTGGACTGACTCAATTTAATTTGCAAAAACGCATCCGCTGATGGAAAATTTTACAGCTTATAATCCAACCAAATTGCATTTCGGCAAAAATGTAATCGAACAACTTCCTGAAACCATAGCCTCTTATGGACAAAAAGTATTGTTGCTGACCGGCAAAGGCAGCGTTAAAAAATACGGCTATTACGATCAAGTTGTAAAAAAATTGCAAGATGCCGGCAAAACCGTGATTGAATTTTCCGGAATCAAGCCCAATCCCACTCTTGTAGATGCTGAAAAGGCTGTTCAACTTGCCCAAACACATCAAATTGATTTTATTGTGGCTTTAGGCGGTGGTAGTGTCATTGATACTGCCAAAATGGTCAATATGGCTTACGCCAATGATTTACCCGTTTGGGATATTATGAAACACAAAGTTGAACCACGCCTAAAGAAATCTTTAATCGCCATTTTGACGCTTGCAGCTACCGGTACCGAAATGAATGGTGCTGCCGTTTTACAAAACCATCAAACCCAAGAAAAAATCGGTTATTTTTCGACCCTAATGTATCCTGAAGTTTCTTTTTTAGACCCTTCGTACACCTTGACCGTTCCCAAAAATCAAACTGTAAACGGTATTGTTGATTTGATTGCCCACAGTTTAGAAGCTTTTTTTTCAGGCGGATTTGCACCCCTTTCCGATAGATTTGTAGCTGCAAATATCTTGGAAACGATGGATTACGCCCCTAAATTATGCCTTGATTTAAAAAATTATGATTTGCGTGCCCGAATGATGTGGACCGCTACTGTTGCCGAAAATGGCACAACCATGCATGGCCGAACAACCTCCGGCGACTGGGGCACCCATGCCTTGGCACATCACATTTCACTGTTATGGGATACGCCACACGGTCAAACTTTATCGGTTGTGTTTCCTGCTTGGCTAAAGGCTATGTCCTACAAAATTGAAGCACGCATCAAAGCTTTAGGCTCTTTGCTCACCGGAGAAAAAAACATCAGTGCTTCGGAAACTATTCTTTTTTTAGAAAAATTTTTTGAACAAATAGGCGCCCCGATTCGTTTTAAAGCTCTGGGGTTAAATGAACGGGATAAACAAAAACTCTTAGACTTATGGTTGATTAACCGGCCATCAGGTTTAAATATCGAACTCAGTCCGAAAGATTACCAACAAATAATTTCATTTTTATAAAGCTCACAATGACAAAAACTTTTAAAAATATATTAGGACTCTTTTTAGGCTTATTTTTAATTAATTTGGCCGCCGGCTATTTTGACGCTAAAATTGACATGACGCAAGATAAACGCTTTACTTTATCAAAAGCCTCTGTTAAAGTTGTTCAACAAGTGAAGCAACCTACCGAAATCTTTGTCTTTTTAAAAGGTGACTTCCCTTCCTATTTTAAACGCTTAGCCAATGAAACAAAAAATTTGTTGGAAGATTTTCATCAAGAAAACCCTCATATCGATTATGTATTCATCAACCCTATAAAAAAAGGGGATGCCTATGTCAAATCTCTTATTAACAAAGGCTTGCAACCGGCACAAATCAGCTTGCGAAAATCCGGAAAAATGGAACAAGTAATGGTTTTTCCTTGGGCGGTTATCAAACAAGGCAACAGAGAAATACCTGTTTCTTTATTGACCAAAACTTATAGTAAAAGTATGGATGATCAAATAGAAAAAAGTATTGAAAATCTGGAATTTGCATTGACCAACGGCTTGCATTTGATGACGGCAAAAAAACAACAAAAAATTGCTATTATTAAAGGAAATGGTGAACTGGATGACCTTCATATTGCTGATTTTTTGAGGCATGTCGGAAAAAAATACCGCTTAGCGCCTTTTACCCTTGACAGTGTATCCACAGAACCGGCCAAAACTTTGAAGGAATTGCAAAATTATAATTTAGCAATCCTTGCCAAGCCTACTCAAAAATTCAATGAGAAAGAAAAATTTGTTTTAGATCAATATTTAATGAATGGCGGCCGTTTGATGCTTTTACTCGATGCTGTTAAAGCACATAAAGATACCTTGATGTATTATGGCAAAACCTACGCACTTAATGCCGAACTCAACCTAACCGATATGCTCTTCGCTTATGGCGTGCGTATCAAACCTGAACTAGTCAAAGATTTGATTGCTGCTCCGGTCGTTTTAAAAGTAGGACAAGTGGGCAACAAACCCCAATTGGAACAGTTCCCCTGGTTTTATAGCCCTTTGGCCCACCCCAACTCCAAGCATCCGATTGGAAAAAATTTGGAAATGGTTTTAATGGATTTCGTCAGTCCGATAGATACCTTGAAAAATCAAACCAAAAAAACCATTTTATTAACCAGCTCTCCCAAAACACAATTGGTAGGGGTCCCTACTGAAATTAATTTTGATGAAATCGGTAAAAAACCTAAATTAGAGCATTACACAGGCGGTGTTCAAACTTTCGGCGTCTTGCTTGAGGGTTCATTAAAATCTGCTTATAAACATCGGGTAAAACCTTTAAAAATTAGCCCTACTTTGGAGAAAGGTCATTCAGCATTAATTGTAATTTCCGATGGCGATATCATTAAAAATCAAGTTAACCAAAACAAAGCTTTACCCTTAGGCTTTGACAAATGGAGTAAAATGACTTATGATAACAGACAATTTCTGCTCAATGCAGTTGATTATTTAATGGATAAAAACGGCGTAATTAGTTTGAAGAATAAAGCCGTTCATCTCAAATTTTTAGACCAAAATAAACTCATAGCACAACTGCGCCAATGGCAATGGCTCAATTTATTATTACCCATCATTCTTTTGGGGCTGTTTGGCTATTTCTTTACCTATTGGCGGCGTCGAAAATATAGGGCTTAATTCGTTTTCAAATTAAAATTGTTAAAGCTCTCTTTTTTCTAAAATACTAGTTTCTAAATTACTAGATTTGAAAGAAATAAGGATTGAAAAATTATTAGTGAAAAATATCGGCTATTTTGCCTATTAGAGATTATATTTACATATAAGAAAACGAACCTATACACACAAAAAGGGATACTACCCCAATTATATACTAGGCCAAAAATTATCATAAAAAAACACGACCGGCTGTTGAGCCGGTCGTGTTTAAATTTATAGCAGCTTTTAAAAGCCGGATTAATAGTTACAATTCAAGATTTTAAACTCTGTTCTACGATTAAGCTGATGCTCGGCTTCGCTACATTTGACACCATCTACACAGCCATTAACCGGATACAATTCGCCAAACCATTTGGGGACAACACGATCTTTGTTGATGCCATGTGAAGTCAAATAATTCACAGCTGACATGGTTCTGTTTTTAGACAATTTTACATTATAAGGCTTACTGGCTCTGGCATCGGTATAAGATGATACTTCTAATTTCATCTCAGGATATTTTTGCATCAAAGCCACAATCCTATCAAGTTTGAGTTTGTCTTTAAATCGGATATAGAATTTATCCAAATCGTAATAGATGGGCGCGATTCTAATATCACACAATTGTTCTTGTTTGAGCAATTTGGATTCAGGTCTTACTA
>WGDF01000365.1 GCA_015493405.1 Flavobacteriaceae bacterium | reverse complement strand
ATAGTACCGCCTCTATTGATAATATTACTGACTTTACGGGCGCTGAATCTTTCTATATCTCCTTCAATAAGACCTTGGTAGCCTCTATAAATTCCAAATGGATCCAATTTATAAAATACGGCAGTTCTTACGACGGCTCTAATGGCGGCATTCATACCGGGTGCATCGCCTCCGGAGGTCATAATGCCTATGTTTTGTATGGGTTTCTTCATAATTTCTTTGTCATCTAAGGGTTAAAGTGTTGCAATATAAGCATTTTAACCGGAAAAATTAAATTGCCATATTGAAGCACAAAAGTAAGTATATATATGATAGACTACAATTTAATTGTGTAAAAATTTGGTTAAGAATTAAAAAATGGGAGGCCGATTAAGCCTCCCATTTTTTAATTCTAATTTTATAAATTCTAGTATTCCGGATTAGGGGGACAATTTGGATTGTTAGCCCGTTCACTATCCGGATAAGGATAGAAATTGTTTACGCGTTCTAAACTACAACGGCTGACTTGACTCCAATCAATGTTATCCAGATAATTGGGGAAAAATCTACGATGTATCGGAAAACGTAAGCCTTGCATATATAATTCTGCAGCATAATTTCTGTATATTTCATCTAGAATATCTTGTTGACTGTTAGCATTTCCGGTCCAAGGGCCCAAAGCAGCTCCTACGCCAAAGGCATCATTTGCAGCAGTTTTGGTTCTAACGGCATTAATTAAGTTTACAGCTTCTGCTAAATTGGTTGTGCCATTTAATCGGGCTTTGGCTTCAGCTTTAATTAACATCATTTCGCCTGGTAAATATACAGGAATAGGGGCGGCTTCTGTCATCCAAAAACCTTTAGGATTGTATAAATCAAAACCACAATTCAAGTCAGTCATTAAAACTGTATTGTCCAAATAAAAGTTTACGCGATTATCTCCAGCATCGGGTGTGTGCGCGGTTATTAATCCCAATTTATCAAATGGTTTATAGTTTAAGGAAGCACCGGGATCTAGTAATTGTGCATAAACCGGATTTTTAATAGCACCACCGTCATAAGACCATTCTGATTTCTTAGTTAAATCAACCATATCTGCTTCATTATAGGCATCTGAATAGTTCCCTAGTTCAATATTGAAACGCGCCTTAAAAGCGTGAATGACATCAACAATTGAAAAATTATAAGAAACGAGATTGTTGATAATTCCGGCAGCATTAGGGTTATTATTAAAACTGGTTAAAGCATCATTTAAGTATGTCAATGCAGTTTGATAACCGGCCAATCTATCTACAAATTGGGCTTTATTATCAGCATCATTATCAATGGTTACTTTTTCCCAGTATTGCGCCATATAACCAATGGTCATTCCTTTAAAGAATTGGGCATAAGCTTTGTAAGCTACAGCTTCATCCGGATTGACAAAGTTTACATTATCAATATTGGCGAGTATTTTTTCGGCTACACCTCGACTACGGTGTAATCCTGTCCAGATACCACTTACAGCGGCATTATCATCGGTGATATCTTTGCCACCACTTGATAATTGGATGGTCGTTACATAAGTATTGGCTCTGCCAAATTCTTTGGCAGTTAAGCCGGGACCTTTCACAATATTTCTAAGAGTAGTTGTTGTGAAATTCTTGGTCATTCCCAAAACAATGCCTTGGTAAGCTTCCGGTGTTTCGAAAGCGGCTTTTTCGGTCACTTCATTCTTGTCTATAAATTCTTTTTGACAAGCTGATAATGAAAGAATTAGTAGTAATAATAAACTTATTTTTTTCATTTTTTTCATTTTTAAAATTTTAATTTAACGCCAAACGTAAAAACTTTTGGGATTGGAATATTGGCATAATCTTGAGATCGTGCACCATTAGATTTTCCCCAAGAGTTGACTTCAGGGTCATAGCCCCAATAATGATCCCAAGAGATGAGATTAGATCCACTTAAGTTAAACTGAACGGATTTGAGTCCTTTGATAGGTTTTTTCCAATTGTAACTCAAAGATACATTTCTTAATTTAACAAATGAACCATCTTCGATATGAGATTCATAAATATAAAAACGACTGCCATACCAGCCATGTGTACCGTTAGCCAAGTCTTGTCCGGCAAAATCCCAACCTGTAAATATAGCACCGCTTGATGTTGATTTGGATTGTCCCATACGTTTGTCCCAGCTGAAAATATCAAAACCTTGAACAGCATCTATTGAAATATATAAACCGAAGTTTTTATATTTAAAGCTGTTGTTGAAAGACAAGATATAATCGGGATTAGGATCGCCTATTACTTTTTTCAATTTGGTTCCGGTGGGTTGACCGTTGCTGTCAAATTGTTGTTCATAACTTTCGGGGAAACCATCACCATCTTTATCTATTTGAATACCACGGGCTCTTTGCGGATTCCCGTTGGCATCTAATACCCAGTTGCCATTAGCATCAGTTGCATAAAAATAGCCATAAAAGACGCCCAATGGATAACCGTTAGCAGCAATTGAAGTACCGTAACCACCTAAAGTTTTGAAACCGCCGGTGATATTGGAAACTTTGTTTTTGTTAGTAGAATAATTGATTGAAGCATCCCAGCGGAAAGATTTATTTTGAAAAGGAACGCCCTTTAAAGTAATTTCAAGTCCATCATTGGTTAAAGATCCAACGTTGTCCACTCTTGAAGAAAAACCTGAAGAGGGTGCCATAACGGTATTTAGTAACAAGTCCTTAACATCTTGATGATAAGTAGTAAATTCCAATCCTAATTTACCGTTTAGGAATGAAGCATCAAAACCAAATTCTGATTCACGCGTTACTTCAGGTTTTATATGTTCATTACCATCTTTTGAATTGGGAATATAGATCGTTTCACCCATATAGGAATCAGAACTATAAAGAGAACCGTATTTGACATTGATATTTGAAGGGCTGGTCAAAGCAGTCATATTACCGGCTTCTCCCCAAGCACCACGCAATTTAAATGAGTTAACAATCTTATCTAATCCGTTTTTCCAGAAATTGAAATCAGATAAAACTATAGAACCACTGGCTTTGGGATAAAAAGTTTGAACATTATCTCCAAAGGTGGAAGCTTTATCCCAACGGCCACCTAAAGTCAAATAAAATTTGTCATAGAAATTAAAATGTTGTTGTAACCAAGTTCCCCAAATGGCATATTCATAAATGGAACTACTAGCCACTATACTATTTGAACCATTCATTATATCAAGATTGTCAAATATGGATAGAGAAGGGTTGTGTTGTGAATTAAATCTCTTTTTATTATATAAATATTGATAGCCGGCACCGGTTGAAGTTTTAATATTGTCGGTAATATCATAATTATAATTGGCCTTGATATGAGAGCTCAAAATATCATATTTGTTTTGAGCAAATCTTAAATCACCATCGTGATCGGCACCAAAGCCATAAGGTACTTTAAATTTACTATTTGAACCTGTATGGTCATAACCAAAGATATAATCAATACTCAAATTTTTGAGTGGTTTCATATTTATAGTAAAGTTGTTGATGATTCGATCAATATCTAAAGTTGCATCTATCTTGTCGATACTTTCATAAGGATTACCCATCCAGCCTAAGCTATTGTATGTACCATCGGCATTTACCGGATTGACACTATTGTCAGCAAACAATAAAGTTTGTAAAGGCGCATACTTGTAACTGGAAGCGTAGGCATAAGGAATTTCTTTAGTTTTATTATTAGAATAAATAACGCCTAAATTAACTCTAATCCAATTATTTATTTTTTGATTCAATTTTAAATTGATATTTTTACGATTGTATTTTGAATTTCTGATGATACCTTCATTGTTTAATACAGAACCATTTAAAGAATATCTGGTAAAATCCGAACCGCCACTTATTTTAACACTATTATAAGAGCCATAAGCTTTTTGGAAAACATAACTTTGATAATCATATCTTTTTTCAATAGGAACAGTTATTAAATCACCGGTATTGGGATCTGTAGCCCATTTTAATAAAACTTTATTATAAGGTTTGTATTTTCTGATTTGGTTGATATTCATACTGGAAGTAACCGTTACACTGGGTTTTCCTGATTTACCTTGTTTGGTAAATATTTGAATAATACCATTACTGGCCATCGAACCATACATCGCTGATGCTGCAGGGCCTTTTAAGACCTCTATATGATCAATGTCATTCAAATCGATATCTGAAAGCGGATCGGAACTACCACCGGAACCTATAGCGCTACGTGTATCATTGTTAATAATCATACCATCGACCATAATTAAAGGATCTGAGCTTCCTAAAACAGTAGAAGGCCCTCTTAATCTGATGGAAATACTGGGTGCAACAGAACCTGAATTTCTCATAATTCTAGCACCGGGAATAGTCCCTTGTAAGGCTTCTGCAGCATTGGAAACTGTTCGTGAACCTATTTGGTCCATTTTAACAGTATTGATTACTGTTCCCAATTGTTTTTTAGTTACCGTACCACTTTGCGCCGTAACAACGACCTGATCAAGACCAAGAGCATCATTTTTTAGAACAAAATCTAATTTTGGCCCCGTAATGGTTTTGGTTTGAGGGGTCATGCCAACGAATATGGCTTTAAGTTTTTCTCCTTTCTTGGCTTTAATCGTGTATTTGCCGTCAAAATCGGATGCCGTTCCGTTTTGAGTGCCAACAACTAAGATTTCTACGCCCGGTAAAGGTTCGCCATTAGTATCGGTAATCGTACCACTAACAGCAATTTGTGCAAAACTGCTTAAACCACTTAGCATTGCTAAGAGTAGAAACAGTATCTTAAAATTAAGGTGTTTTTTCATTATAGTTAATTTTTAGTTAATTT
>WGDF01000364.1 GCA_015493405.1 Flavobacteriaceae bacterium | reverse complement strand
TGTGCATATAATTCCAATAATTTTTTGGGAACATTGAATTCATAATCTCCGGGTTTGTATTTTTCAATGATGCCTTTAACATGTGAAAAAGGGAAATAATAAACGGCATCTTGGGGTTCATAACCTTTGATTACGCCATAACTCAGACGTAAAGTGCCATTAGCATCGGGGTAGAGCGGGCGATTTATGGCTTTCGTGATGCCTTTAATGTATTTTTTCTGCACTTGATTGATGCGTGTTCTGACGTTATTGTAATCGGGTGCAATCTGATGATAATACGAATTAATTAAGGTTTCTGCGAATTGATAACCCGGATCATCATTTATTTTTTTTAAGAATTTTTTCGGATTTTTTTGATACAGTTTCTCAAGAGCCTGCGGTTTATTCAAAATGGATTGTTCATAAAGATTTTGGGCTATTTCGTTTATATCATTTTTTTGAAAGGCTGTGGTTTTATATTTAGACGGCATTTTATCGATATAGAGTTTCATCAATGTTTTAAATAGTGCTTTATCGACTTGTGTATCGTAATTTTTAAAACTACCTTCTAAGCTTGGCGCATATTTTTCTTCTAATTTTTTAAAAGCTTCTTTGCCTTTGGCTTCATAAGTGCTTTTGAGATTATAGAGTTGAAAAGCCCGCTTGAGCAAGTCATTATTCAAATAAAAAATCTCAATAAAATAATTTCGTGCCAATTCAATATCTTTATTTTCATGATAGAGGTTATCAAAAGTGTCAAAAATTGTCAGATAATAGGGATTTAGTTTGTTGTTCTTAACCTGGGATAAAAAATATTTTTCAAAGTTTTTCTTTTTATCAATTGCTTGCGTTTTATGAATACCCTGACTTTCACCAATCCATTTTTTCCAGTAATTGGCAATACGGGCAAATTTGGCGGTATATTTCAATTTAATAGTATCATTTTTAGCCATAAAAGCTTGCATCACATCCAAGGCTTTTTTACGGATTTCAATGCGTGCGGGATTGATGATATCAACCTTTTGTTCTACGGCAATAGCGGGTAGATATTCTTGTGTACGCCCCGGAAAACCATATATCAAAAAGAAATCGCCGGCTTTTTTAGGTTGAATATTTATCTTAAAATAGGCCTCTGTTTGATAAGGCACATTATCGGGGCTATAAGTTGCAGGCCGATTGTTTTGATTGGCATAAATTCTAAAAACGGAGAAATCGCCACTATGTCTGGGCCACATCCAATTGTCGGTATCAGCTCCAAATTTTCCGATAGCAGACGGAGGAGCAGCAACCAAACGGATATCTCGGTAGTTTTCAAGGGTAAAAATATAGTATTGGTTTCCGGCAAAAAATGATTTGATTTCGAGATCTTGCCAGTCTTTTTTGGGAAAAGTCTGTTTGAGATGATTGATGTTTTTTTGTATCAATGATTGCTTGATATTCTCATCCATATTTTCTTTAACACCGGCTAAAACTTGAGAGGTCACGTTATCAATTTTTCTGACGAAAGTAACATACATACCGGGGTTTGGGAGTTCTTCTTTTAAATTTTGAGACCAAAAACCATCGCGCACATAGTTGTGTTCAAAAGTGGAATGTGCTTGAATGGCACCATAACCACAGTGGTGATTGGTCAAAATTAATCCTTTCGGAGAGATAATTTCACCGGTGCAGCCACCATTAAACTGTATGACAGCATCGTTGAGGCTTGTGGTATCAGGAGAATAAATTTGTTGCGCTGTAAGTTTGCTCCCCATTTCTTGCATTTCATCAACTACTTTATTTGACAATTCCGAAGGAATAATCATACGTCCTTTTTGTGCCAAAAGACCAAAAAAATGAAAACTCAGTATCAGTATTAAAAAATTCTTCATAAGCAATTGCAGCTGATTTTTATTCATTATAATAGAAATGTTCAAAAAATATTAATTATTTACATTTCATTACTTCAAAATGATTTAATTTAAATAGAATCTTCATCAAAGATATAAACATTCATTTAAGCAAGCAAATATTTTAACAATAATTGTTTTGCTATATTTGCATTTAACAAAAAGCAGACCAAAATGGCGAAAATTTCAATTTTAAACGATACAACTCCGGTTTTTACAAATGACATCATAGTGTTTGGACTTTTAATGGGCTTATTGGCTTTGGTATTTTACACGAGTTCTTTAAAAGGCGGTTTTTGGGAAAAATTTTATAAAATTGTGCCTGCTTTACTTTTGGCTTATGTATTGCCGGCCGTTTTATCCTCAACTCATTTGATCGCAACAGATTGGATAACAATAGAAAACGGTCAAGCCGTCGCTCATAAATCGCAGTTGTATTATATAGCCAGTAGGGTCTTATTACCTGCTTCCTTGATTTTGATGACGTTAAGTATTGATTTAAAAGCTGTTTTTCGTTTGGGCCCTAAAGCTTTGATTATGTTTTTTACCGGCACGCTGGGTATTGTTATCGGGGGACCTATTGCTTTGTTTTTAGTCGGTAGTATTTCGCCTCATACAGTTGCAGGAACCGGACATGATGCCCTTTGGCGCGGTTTATCTACTTTAGCCGGTAGTTGGATTGGCGGCGGTGCCAATCAGGCTGCGATGTTAGAAATTTTTGAATACAATCCCAAAAAATACGGTGCTACGGTTTTGGTCGATATTTTTGTGGCCAATCTATGGATGGCAATTTTACTTTTTGGAATTCCACGCGCGCAAAAAATCGATCGTTGGCTCAAGGCCGATACTTCGGCTATAGAAGCTTTAAAACAAAAGGTCATCGCATTTGCAAAAAAAGTGCAGCGTATCCCGACTTTGACCGATTATATGGTTTTATTGGGAATTACTTTTTTCGCCGTAGCGGTTTCATTTTTAGGGGCAAACTACATCGCTTCCTTTTTAAGTCAAAATGTTTCTTTTATAGCGGATAAGAGTTCACCTTTTTCATCTTTCGGCTCTCAATTTTTCTGGTTGATTAGTCTGGCTACCATTTTCGGCATTTCTTTTTCGTTTACCAAAATCAAAAATTATGAAGGCGTAGGAGCTTCCAAAATAGGCAGTTTGTTCATTTATATTTTAGTGGCAACTATTGGCATGAAGATGGATTTATCTGAAATCTTAAAAAATCCGGGCTTGATTTTTATCGGGCTGATTTGGATGAGTATCCATGCTTTATTGTTAATTGGCGTGGCCAAATTAATTAAAGCACCATATTTTTTCTTGGCGGTAGGCAGTCAGGCCAATGTTGGCGGGGCGGCTTCGGCGCCTATTGTAGCAGCCGGTTTTCATCCGTCATTAGCTTCTGTTGGGGTTATGTTGGCGGTAGTGGGCTATGTCGTGGGGACGGTTGCGGCTTTGGCCGGTGCTATTTTGATGGAACTCGTCTCGAAATTTATGGGAATTATTTAACTTTGACCCATAAACCGACTAAAAAGATTTTTAAATAGTCTTTTTAAAAACTCATTAAAAATTTTCTAATCATATGAATTTCAGGCTTGTATTTTTACCTTTATCTTTTATATATGGTGCCATAGTCAGGGGACGTAATTTTTTATATGATAAACGGCTTTTAAAGTCTGTAAGTTTTGATCTCCCTATTATAAATGTGGGGAATTTAAGGGTCGGTGGAACCGGTAAAACACCCCAGATTGAATATCTGATTCGCTTGCTTAAAAACGATTATAAAGTAGCTGTAATCAGTCGGGGTTATAAACGGCAAAGTAAAGGTTTTATTGTAGCCGATCAAACGGCAAGCCCTGAAAAAATCGGAGATGAGCCCTATCAAATTTTCCGAAAATTTAAAGATATAATTGTTGCTGTAGATACGGATAGAGTGAGGGGTATTCGGCAAGTTTTGGCTCAATTTTCGCCCGATGTCATCTTATTGGACGATGCTTGGCAGCACCGTAAGATTCAAGCCGGATTGCATCTTTTATTATCACCTTATGATCAGCCATTTTACCAAGATTATGTTTTTCCGGCAGGCAATTTAAGGGATAGCCGAAAGAGCGCTAAAAGAGCTGATATCGTGCTGGTTACAAAATCGCCTTCGGTTATTGAAAAGGAGCAAGTGAATCGCCTTAAATCAAAAATTAATGCTTATGTGCAAGCCGACCTGTTTTTTTCCGAAATTGCTTACGCCAATCAGGTCATCAATAATGAGAAACGTTTGTCCTTAAAAGATTTGGAAGACTATGAAGTTTTATTAATTACAGGAATAGCTAATCCGTGGCCTTTATATTCGTTTTTGTCAGAAAAAAATATTAATTTTGACAGTTTGAAATTTGGTGATCACCATCGGTTTTCAACATCTGAGTTACAAGTCATAAAGCATAAATTTAAAGCTCTCAAAGCTACAAAAAAGTTGATTTTGACAACTGAAAAAGATTTTGTGCGCTTGCAATCACATTTTGAATCTGATTTGTTTTATTTGCCGATTCAAACAAGAATTACAGAAAATGAAAAGTTTAATAAAAAAGTTTTAGATTATGTCAGAGGTCAAAAATGAATTTGAATTGTCGTTGGAAACAGCGCAATTCTTGCAAAAACAAATTAATTATACTCCGGAATATGCCATTGTTTTAGGAAGTGGCTTAGGGAGTTTAGCAGAAGATATTAATATCGAAAAAGAAATATCTTATAAGGATATTCCCAATTTTCCGGTCTCAACGGTCAAAGGCCACAAAGGTTCTTTGATATTCGGCACATTAAATGGAAAAAAAATAGTTGCTATGAATGGCCGGTTTCATTATTATGAAGGTTATAATATGAAGCAAGTAACCTTTCCCGAACGGGTTTTTTGGCAAATGGGTATCCGTAAATTAGTCGTTTCTAATGCTTCCGGAGGAGTTAACAGAAATTTTAAAATTGGAGATGTGATGTTGATAACCGATCATATCAATTTATTTCCCGAACATCCTTTACGCGGACCAAATGACGAGCGTTTTGGCCCTCGGTTTGTCAATATGAGTGAGCCTTACAGCAAAAAAATGCTTCAAGTTGTGCGCAATTATGCGGCAGAGAAAGGTATCCATACTAAAGAAGGTACTTATTTGGGTTTGCAAGGCCCGACTTTCGAAACTTTATCTGAATATACTATGGTGCGTAATGTGGGTGGCGATGCAGTCGGTATGTCAACAGTGCCGGAGGTTATTGTAGCCCGTCATATGGATATGGAAGTGTTTGGCATTTCAGTTATTACCGACATAGGTACAGCTGAATTTATTGAAGAGGTTAATCATCAGGAAGTTCTCAAAGCAGCCAAAGCCGCCGAACCTATCGTTAGGGAATTAGTCGGTAAATTAGTAGAGCTATATTAAATTGAAGATTTATCTACTTTTTTAAAATGCATACAAACATTGCTGTTTTGTATCGAAAATGTGTATTCTGAAAAATACTTAATAAGATTATTTTTTTAACAGATCTGCCGAGTTAATAGAAGCCCGGCAGGTTTTATTTATAACTTATGCAACACCCCAAAAATTATTATCAAGGCCAGTTGGAAATTTTCAGATTGCTTCTAAAAAAACAGAAGAAGCGGTCATATTATGTCAGTCTGTTGCGCTTGTTGGTTTTTATTTTACTGGTTTATTTTCTATATCTTTATCACCAATCTTTAGGACAAGTTTTATTGATTTTATTGCTTTGGATGCCTGTGTTTTTGTTTTTGATTTCAAAAAATGCCGGTTTGGCTCAGCAAATTAATAAGACCAAACAATTGATAGCTATCAATGAGACCGAATTAGAAGTTTTAAAGGGCGATTACAGCAATTTACCTGATGGCGCACAATTTATCAATCCGCAGCATGATTACAGTTATGATATTGATTTATTCGGTAAAGCTTCTTTTTTTCAATATTTAAATCGATCCTTTAAAAAAACGGTCCAAAATGTTTTGTATAAGTTATTGACAGCTAATCGTATAGATGATATTGTTGCTAAACAGCAGGCTATAAAAGATTTGGCTGATCGCCCCGATTGGCGTCAAAATTTTATGGCAACTTCGCGTATGGTTGTCGATAAATTGTCGCAAAAAAAAATAGAAGCAGTTTTGCAAAAGCATCAATTTTTCACGCAGCCTATTTTGTTTTACGGAAGTTTGCTTTTTTCTTTTTTATCGCTGGGCATTATTGCGGGTTTTTACTTGGATTTTATTGCGACTAAATTTTTGATTTATTGGCTTTTAGCCGGTTTGACATTAGTGGGAATTTTTGCCAAGAAAATACACCGACTTTATCAAGAACTCGATTTGGTTATGCCGGCTGTAACGGCTTATGTGGATCTGTTACAATTAATTGAAAACGAAGGTTTTAAATCTGAATTTTTGAATCGAAAAAAACAGGTTTTATATCGCAATCATAAACCGGCTTCTCAGATGTTAAAAGCCTTGGTAAATTTGTATCAACAAAAAGAAATGACTCAAAATATGATTGTAAAGTTGATTGGAAACGCCTTGTTTTTATCCGATTTAATTTTGAGTTACCGCCTTGAAAAATGGTTTAGAAATTACAATCAATTCGTTGGGGATTGGTTAGAAAGTGTCGATTTTTTTGAGGCTTACATCGCATTGGGTAATTTTGGTTTTAACCATCAAGATTACTGCTATCCGGAGCTTGCAGATACGGCTATACAAATTGAGAGTCAGGGGTTGGGTCATCCTTTGATTCCTGAATCTAAACGTATAAACAATGATTTCAGGATTAAATCACACGAATTTTTTATCATTACCGGCGCCAATATGGCGGGGAAAAGCACTTTTTTAAGAACAGTTTCATTAGCCATAGTTATGGCCAATATGGGCTTGCCGGTTTCGGCAAAAACTTTTGTTTACCGACCTATTAAGTTGTTGACCAGCATGCGCACTTCCGATTCATTGGAAGCGGAATCATCTTATTTCTTCTCTGAGTTAAAACGCTTACAATATATTGTAAATCAGATACAAAAGGACGATTATTTCATTGTTTTAGATGAAATTTTAAAAGGAACCAACTCCAAAGATAAAGCTGTAGGCTCACAACAATTTTTAGAACGTTTAACCCATTCTAAAGCAACCGGCATCATTGCCACTCATGACTTGAGTTTGTGTGTTTTGGAAGAAAAATATTCTCAAATCAAAAATTATTTTTTTGATGCGGATATCAGACAAGATGAATTGTATTTTGATTATAAATTAAAAACCGGCATTTGTCAAAATATGAATGCTTCATTTTTGCTCAAAAAGATGCATATTATTTAATGCCGAATTCATTTTTAATATTGTTTTTCAAGGCTTTTTTGCCCAAATACAATCCTGCTTGATAGATTTTATCTGCTTTGAGAAAATCAAGTGTTCCGGCTAATTTTCTAGGGATATTAATTAATAAATCAGGCGGATTCTGTGCTATAATTTGATTGGATCTTTGCGCAATCATCAGATGCAAAGCTTCATCTAATATTTCAGTATAGCCCGGTTTGTTATTATTTTTTTTCGGCTGTTTTACCTTCATAAAACGTTCAATATGTTGTTGAATCCCTTTTAATTTTTTAAGATATTCACTTTCTTTTTTTTGATCACCTTTCATTATTTTTATGAGTTGAGGTGTCATAGGTGTATTGGCATTGGCACATACGGCGATGATGGGTAAGCCGTTATCCGGTAGATGATTGATAGGAATATTGTTAAGCAACCCGCCGTCCACTAACATTTTGTCGCCCTTGTAAACCGGTGTGAAAACGGTTGGAATGGATATGGTGGCCCGCATGGCTTCTATAAGTTTACCTTGGCTAAAATTGACTTCTTCGTAATGAGCCAAGTCCGTAGCAACTGCCGTATAAGGTATGTCTAAGTCTTCAATTTTTTTAATTTGCAGCATTTGATTGATTTTCCGCATAATTTTATCGCCTTTAATCAATCCGGGTAATTTTAATGAAAAATCCAACATTCTAACGGCTTCCTTAAGGTCGGCATGGATCAACCAGTTTTTATATGCTTCAAGAGCTTGCGCAGCATATAGGCCACCAACTAATCCCCCCATTGAAGTGCCGGAAATGGCAACAATTTCATAACCTTGTTGTTCCAAAATTTCAATGATGCCGATATGGGCAATACCGCGGGCACCGCCACCCGATAAAACCAAATTAATTTGTTGTGCCATGTTTTTTGAGTAAAGTTAATATAAAAACCGATAGAAATTAGAAATTCAATGCCACCCAATGTGTCATATCTTGCAAGCAATCGGTATTAACTTCATGTCCCATAGGATATTCGTGATAGTCAAATTTGATAGCACGTGCTTCTAAATAAGGTGGAATTTGTCGTGCCATTTCAATGGGAATAATATCGTCATATAAGCCGTGCGATATAAAAAAATTAAGATGCTTATAGACAGATATGTTTTCTTGGATTGGCATAATATCTTCGTTGATATAACCGCTTAATGCCACTATATTTTTGATTTTATGAGGATAATTTAAAGCAAGCGCATAACTCAAGATGGCGCCTTGGCTAAAACCCAATAAATTGAAGTTTTCTGCCGAAATATTGAATTTTTTGGACAGCCAATCAATAAAATCAGCCAATTGTTGGAGCACTTCATAAGCTTGCTGATGGTCTGATATTTTGTTGTTTTGGGCATCTAAATAGATTTGATACCAGGCATAGCCCCCAAAATCCAAAGAAAGTGGCGCTCTGGCACTTATGACCAATAAATGATCGGGAAGCTGATCGGCAAATGAAAACAAATCGGCTTCATTGCTGCCAAAACCATGGAGCATTAACAAAGCTTTTTGATTTTTTTGTCGATGTTCAGGTTGTTTAATCAAATATTGAAACATTATTGCGGTTTTTTAAATCCCCGTCGGATCAACCATTTATCCATAATTTCGATAAATTTTTGAGGGTGTTCCATCATAGGCGCATGACCGCATTTATCAATCCAATATAAGTCGGCATCGGGGAGTAATTTTTTGAAATCTTCGGCTACTTCCGGCGGGGTTACTTTATCATCACGTCCCCAAATCAAACAAGTAGGCACATGAATATGCGGCAAATCTTTGGCCATATTGTGTCTGATGGCACTTTTAGCCAGAGATAAAGTTCTGATGACTTTCATACGATTATTTACGACTTCAAAGACTTCATCTACGAGGTCTTTGGTGGCGACTTTCGGATTATGAAAGACTTCTTGCGCTTTGCGTTTGATATAATCGTAATTTTTGCGTTTCGGATAGGAATCGCCCATACTTTTTTCATACAAACCGCTACTGCCGGTAAGAATCATAGCCAAAACTTTATCTGGATTTTTATTGGTAAAATATAAAGCGACATGGCCGCCTAATGAATTACCCAGCAAAATAGCTCGATCTATTTTTTTATAATCAAAAAAATCGTGTAAATATTTGGCAAAACCTTTTACGCTTGTTTTAAGTAGGGGAAAGGTATAAATAGGCAATTCGGGCATCAAAACTCTGAAATCTTTTGAAAAATAATTGATGACTTCGTCAAAATTACTCAACCCGCCCATAATACCATGTAATATAATGAGTGGCGTGCCTACACCTTTTTCTACGTATTTGAATTCGCCTTCTTCTTTGATATATCGCTCTAACATAATCGTTAAATTATTAAAACAAAAATACGATATTTTTTTATACTTTTATAGCTATAAAAACAGCTGATGACATATTTTCAATTGATTAGATTATCTTATAAAAAATTCTTACGACGCCCCAATTTATCCCGACGTTTAGTTTTTAAAATATTGAGTATTTTGGGATATCTTTTTTTCGCTGTTTATATGATTATTTTAGTTTTTTTAATGTATTACGGCGTCCAAAAGAAATTTCCTAATGCTGATGTTTTTCAAAAAGCCAACACTTATATATTTGTTTATTTTTTCGTTGTTTTTTATGTGATGATGTATCTAAATTTTGATTCTATGCAGGTGAAGCCTTTGATGTTATTGCCGGTAAAAAAAACAAAAATTGTCAAATTCCAACTTTTAAAAATAATATTTCATCCGGTAAACTTCATTTTTTTGACTATGATTATAATAGCAGCCGGTTTGTTTTATGCAGATGGATATGCCCTCTCGGGTTTGATGGCTTGGGCATTTTCTATTTTGGCCTTAACTTTATTGATCGAGTTATTATTATTTTTTAGCAGTCGCAATTTATTGTTTAATATAATCATCAGTCTATCTATTTTTATCATTGTCTATAAAATACAATGGCTGTCGCAGCATCTGCAATTTATAGGTGCTTTTTTTACCCGAACTTACCACCAACCATACTGGCTTATTATGCCTGTTATTTTCCTGATTGCTAGTATTTTAATCTTGTATTATTATTTTTTAAAACGCTTTTATTTAGATGATGCCATTAAGGCACATCAAAAGCAGAAAGTGCGTGATATCAATTTGATTTGGACGGAAAAATATGGTGTAATTGGTAGCTTGATTCGCAATGATATCCGGTTGATATGGCGTAATATTCGCCCTAAACAAGGCTTGATTGGATTTATTATTTTTTATATTATGGCTTTTGTATTTATGTCCAAAATAGGAACTGAATTGAAGCAGCCGGAGTTTAATAAAATTTTATTTTTAATGATGTTAAGCGGATATTTTGTGATGCAATTTGGCAATTTTATTCCGGCTTGGGATAGTGAATATTATCCTTTTTTGATGACGCAAAATTTTACCTACCGTCAGTATATTGAAGCCAAATGGTGGTTGTTAAGTAGCTCTGTTTTGGTGTCGCTGGTTTTAACCTTACCTTTTTTTCTATTGGGATGGCAGGTTTATATTTTGATTTTGGCTATGGCTGTTTTTACTATCGGATTTAATATTCCCATTATTTTATATGCCGGTATTTATAGAACGACGCCAATCAAACTCAACGAAAAGGTTAAAGCTTTTCAATCTAGAGACAGTTTTAAAATGAAAACCTTTATGTTAGCTATATTGCGTTTATTTTTACCCATTGTAGTTTATCTTTTATTGGACCATTATTTTGGTTTCATCTATGGTATCGGCTTTTTTGTTTGCTTGGGTTTAGGGGGCTTGATTTTTAGGAAAAAATTATTGGACTATATTTCAAAACTTTATCAAACGCGAAAATATATAACCTTAAATGCTTTTAAACAGGTTTCCTGATAAATTTTGAAATTGAAAAACACAACTTGGCTATAATTACAAGGTGCTGATATATAACACTTTACCAAATTGTAAAGTGGGCTTTGTATTCTTCATAAAACTCTTTGAAAAATAAACGCAACATCGTATAGGTCGGGACGGCCACAATCATACCCAAAACACCAAAAAGCGTGCCGGCAATCATGATGACCAAGAAAATTTCGAGTGGATGCGCTTTGACACTTTTGGAATAAATTAACGGGACATCCACAAAGGCATCCCAAAGTTGGATCAATATATAACCGATACTTATATTACGGGCTAAATGGATCAGAGCAGTACTATCTAAAACATTGAGTTGCGAGGTCATCGACAAACTAACGATAATAATCCACCCTACTATAGGGCCGATATAAGGCACCAGATTCATAAGGGCCGCTAATAAAGCAATGAAAGCAGCATTTTCGACCCCGAAAATATTCAGCATTATGGTGTAAAAGATAAAAATTATGGTAATCTGAATGCTAATTCCAATGAAATAACGTGATAATAAATTTTTAATTTTAGTAAAAACTTGTCTGAAGCGATCTCTATCGTTGTCCGGAATGAATTTGAAAAGAAAATTTGCAGTTAACTTGCTGTCTTTCAACATGAAAAATGAAATAAAACTCACGGCAAAAAATCCGACTACAAAATTTCCCAAGGTATTGATAATCGGATTGATTAAGCCGGGTAAAATTTTGAAATTGAATTCGGAGAAAAGGCTATCTAAGGTCAGATTATCCAAAAAATTCATATTTTTTTGATGCAGATAGGTTTTAATATTTTCAAGTAATAAGGCACTTTTTTGTTGAAAGCCATGAATATCCAAGGCCGACAAATTTTGGGCTTGATTCAGAACCAGCGGTACCAAAATGATAAAAAGTAGGATAAAAATACTCAGCAATAGGAGGAGAGTAGCTGCACTGGCCAAGGTGTCCTTTAATTTAAAATATTTGATCAAAAATCCTTTGATGGGACGTCCTATTAATGAGATGACCAAGGCAACAATAATATAGGCAATGACTACTTTTATGGTATACAGAAACCAGAGTAATAATAAGACTGCTATTAACGAAAATACAGCTTTGACAATACCTTTGGCTATAATATTTGATTGATTTTCTTCCATTTGTTGCTTCTTTGATGATGCTGGTTATTTGGTTATTTGAGATTCCTTTCCGACATACATCTAGATCGGAATGACAACTGCTGTTATTTCAAATGTAGTGAGAAATCTAATTTATCCATTCTCCTTTATTCCTTTTCTAACTCGCACTTTGTTCTTTGTCGCTTTCTACTTTTATTTAATTTATCCCTTGTCTCTTTTAAACCTTTTGAACGTCATAAACTTTATGAACATTTAACTAAACAACGTCTGATCCAAAACTTTAAAATTAATACTTTTATCCGGATTAACATCATAGCGTAAGAGCATTTCTCCGCTGTAAGTACCATCCGAAAATCTAGCGATAATCCATCTGTTATTTAAAATTTTTGCTTGTGTGATTTTCATACTGCCGGCCATACCGTCAAAGGGAACCAAAGGATTGTTACCTTTCGGCCGGTTGGTTTTCATCAACTCTGACAAAATATAGGTTTGCCAATTGGTTTGGTCATCAATATTATTTAAGTAATTCCGGGCTTTTGGGTTGCCATCCAGTGAAAATCGGTCAGCAGTTTGCAATGCTTTAATTTGTTTCTGAAAATTGCCAATGGAATCTTCCAGCTTAATCGCATATTGGATATTATTATCATAACCGACATTGGTTTCTTTTAATTCCTGTTTTAAAGCCGCATTTTCTTGAATCAAATGATAAGAATTATATATAAAGAAGCCACTAATTATTGCCAGAAAAACGATTAAATACAATTGCCATTTTTTCATAAATGAATTTTTGCTTTAAAATTACATAAAAAAATAACCCGATTAAAATGTTTTTTAACCGGGTGGAATATTTTGAATTGATATAACTATTCTAATTTAGTTTTTTTACTTTTCCCAATAGTAATATTATAAATAAATAATAATATAAATGTTAAAGTTCCAACAGCTGCCATAACCCACCATATCTGATTCGGATGATAGGTGTTCCATAAGATTTCTTGTAGGTGTGAAGGAGTCATATGTAATTTTTCAGCAGCTTGTGTAAAAATTTCGTCCCGTTTGATACCGGCTTTTAAATTTTTGATTATTTCGCTGTTTTTATCTACCAATTGGATACCTTCATTCGTATAGGTAACTAATTTATGCGTATAATGAACTTTTGTTTTACTTCCCACATCAACAATATGAACACCTTTGTCTTTAATATACCGAAAAAGAAGTGTCAGTTTATCTGCCTTGTTTTGATAAAGATTTCCTGAAATTAAATCTGTTAAATAATTAGCTGCTGCTATGGGTAGGAAATAAGTCCCCATATAAAGAGCTTCCTTACCTTTAGGTGAAATTTGAGCAATATAATCAGAAAATTTTGGATTAGATGTCATCTCACCCAAAGCAAAAATAAGAATACCCAATATGGTATAAAAAGGATTGTCGGAATAGAATGAAAGCCCTATACCAATGATAGTAATGAATATACCGGTCATCATGGCATTAATGGGTTTCCATTTGAGAATAAAATAGGAAACAGCAATTTGAAAAACTACAATAAAAAACGCATCTAAATTGACGATTTGTTCAGGATTGATACCACCGTGCTCATTTTTAAAAATATTTGCAAATGCCGGCCAAATACTATGCATCCATTGATAAAAATCTTGTGTACGAACCCAGTCGTCAATAAAGTTGGGTAAAGTATAAAACAATTGATTGAACATTACCCAGAATCCTACCATAATGATTAGTAAAACTGTTAAACGTATATCTGATAGTGCTTCAAGAATATTTTTTATAGATCGTACGATAGTTTCAGTAGCAGATTCTTCAATCTTTTGACGATCAGGTTCTTTGAAAAACATCAAAACTAACAAATTGACTAAAATAGCGACTGAGGATGAAATAAATACGATGTCCCAACCGAAATGATTGCGTAAAAGTCCAACTAATAAAGGACCAAAAAAGCCACCGATATTAACCATCATATAGAATAATCCAAATCCAAAAGATGAATTTTTTTCATCAGTAGTCTTGGTTACAATTGCGGATGACACGGGTTTAAACATTGCTGCTCCTAAGGCCACATATAAGAACACGGAAAACACAGCCCAATATGTTGTTACATGTCCCATCATAAAATAACCGGATGATAGGATAATAAAAGCAATTGCCAAGGATGCTTTGTAACCTATTTTATCGGCAATGGCTCCGGTAAAAATCGGAAGGAAATATAGGATGGCAGTTACAATAGTCATGATACTGCTACGCTGTACCGATGAAAAACCAAGTTGATTGGTTAGATATAAGCCTAATACGGCAAAAAGTCCATACCAAGCATAACGTTCGAGTAATTCAAAGATACTTGCAAACCAATACGGCTTAGGAAATGATTTAAACAATTCTACTAAGCTTATTTTCTTTTGTTCTTCACTCATAATTCTTATTTTTAAGTTAAAACCCCATTGCAAATATTTGAAACAAGGTTTATAGATTGCATTTATTTTGGTTAATTTTATTATAATTTATGTCATTTAGGCCTCTCCATACGTCGGAAAAGGACTTA
>WGDF01000363.1 GCA_015493405.1 Flavobacteriaceae bacterium | reverse complement strand
GTAATCATAGTTTGCAAGAAAGTTTGGATAAAAAGAATTTTTTGGTTTTAAGCAAAAAGATCAAAATATTATTCTTATAAAATATTTTACATAAAAATCTTATTTTGAATTTATTTCACAAACCTTAAAATCAAATAACCTGTTAAGCCCGCGGTTAAAGAACCGATAATAATCCCAATTTTGGCGGAATTGATTAAAAAATCATTACCTTGAAAAGCTAAATTGGCAATAAAAATGGACATTGTAAAGCCAATGCCTGCTATGGCCCCAATGCCGATGATGTGTTTATAGTTTAAATCATCGGGGAGTTTGATGAGTTTTAATTTTACGCCTGCAAATGTAAATAAACTGATGCCGGATAACTTTCCGATAAAAAGTGCCAAGGCAATATTCATTACCAAAGCGGTGTTTAATTCTAAACCCGAAGCGAAGTTAATACCGGCGTTGGCAAAGGCAAAGACAGGCAAGATAAAATAAGCGATTAAACCGTGTAATTTTTCTTCCAAATACTGCAAAGGCGAACGCGCTTCGGCAGTGGCTTCGCCTAAATAATTGATGCAATTCATTTCATCTTTGTTTAGGATGTGAGCCGGTTCCGGATTAGTTTTATTCAACAAATTTTGACTGACAAAATTGAGTTTTTCAACATAAACATTTATATTGATTTTCTTTTTGATGGGGATTGCAAAAGCCAATAAAACCCCGGCAATTGTAGGATGAATACCGGATTTTAAAAATAAGATCCAGACAATTATCGCTATAAATAAACCGATATCAATACGAAATGTTTTTTTACGATAAAACCAAGCCAATAATCCGATGAAGACCAATGCATAAGCCAACAATTCCCAATAAATATGTTGACTGTAAAACAAGGCAATTACCAAAACCGCAGCCAAATCGTCAATAATGGCAAAAGCTGTTAAAAAGATTTTTAAGCTGAGCGGCACGCGTTTGCCTAACAGCATTAAAACAGCAAGTGCAAAAGCAATGTCCGTTGCCATTGGTATGCCCCAAGCTTTACTTGTGTCGGGTTGTTGATTAATCATTAAAAACAAAACAATAGGGATGATGACACCACCCAAAGCCGCTATAAACGGAAAAGCCGCTCTTTTTAAACTGTTTAGTTCGCCAACAAGTAATTCTCTTTTTAGTTCCAGCCCGATTAAAAAGAAAAAAATAGCCATTAAACCGTCATTTATCCAAAGGATTAAAGGTTTTTTTAACTCGAAATCACCAAAAGAAAACCCGATAGGAAATTGTTTTATGGTCAAATATATATCATTAAAGGAAGTATTTGCCATAATCAAGGCGAGAATAGTCGCGCCAAATAATAAGAAACCGGCTAAACTTTCGGCTTTGATAAATTTTTGGAAAGGACTGATAATTTTACGAATCACAAGAAATATTTTTTATTAGATTTTAAAGATAGCCATTTTTTACTTGATATTTAGTGTTCATGACCACCTTCACCGCCACCGATGAGAAAAAAGCCGCCTTTGGCTAATATTTTATCCCCTTTTGATAAGGTTTTGCTGTCAATATGAACTTTTTGTGGGTCTTCTTCTATGATTTTAACCGGTACTTTTTCAAACTCATAATCTTCATCATCCGTTTTGATAAGTTTTAACACATATGCTTCATCACCATCTTTGACAATAGCCGTGTCAGCCACCGATAAGCCCGAAATTTGTTTGGTCAATATTTTGGCTTCAATATAAATGCCGGCAATAAACTTCGGATGGGGTTCTTTCAAATGACCGTGCACCAATATGGATCGGGTTTCGGGATTAATTTCACGTCCGATTAATTTGACAGAACCATTATAAATCTGCTCTTCCAAGCCGGGAACTTTGTATATAATTTTTTGTCCTTTTTTGATTTTCATAATGTTTTTTTCAAAAACTTGCAATTCCAAATGGATATGCTCATTGTTGATGATTTCCATAATTTTATCTTGTTCGCCAACGGCACTTCCTTCCGTAACATAAAGATTTGAGATATAACCGCTTATGGGGGCGTATATATTGGTAGTGGCAGTTAATTTGCCGTTTTCAACGTTTTTCGGATTGATATGCAACATTTTAAGTTGTTCTAACAAGCCGTAATACCGGACTTGTGCGGTGCGGTATTGCCGTTGGGTTTCTTGCCATTTTTTTTGAGAACTAACCCCTTCTTTCGCCAATGCCTTTTGCCGGTTGTATTCTTGTTTTTGGTAATCCAAATTCTCTTTGGCTTGGATATAATCTTGTTGTATTTTGATATAATCCGGATCGCTAATTTGTGCCAGTAATTGCCCTTTACGCACTTTGTCGCCTACAATCAATTTGATGTTTTTGACTTTTCCGGGCAAAAAACTACTGACAACCGCCTTATGCGACGGTGGCACGTCAAGCATACCTTGCGCCGTAACCTTTTGGTAAAAAGTATCGATTGCCACTTGCCCTATTTGCATAGCATTGGCTTTGAACTGTTCTTTGCTGACAGTAATGATATCCTGATTGTCATCATCTTGATGTTCATCAGCAGTTTCTGTAATTTGTGGTTTGGTTTTTTCTTGACAAGAAATACTAAATCCTGCTAAGATGCTAAGTAAAATGGCTATTCGTATTGTTTTCATTTTTTATATGGTTATTTGTTATGATTGGTGATATGGTTAATCGTTTAACTGTTTATTTGATGCCGGATGTTTTCGATGTTGTCATTTCGAACGTAGTGAGAAATCTTATTTTAATTAGATTTCTCGGTGTTCACCCGACAAAAGCCGGTGGAACTTGTCGAAATGACATCCGCTTTCATATTTATGTTTTAATTTATTCATTTACAAAATATTGATATTCAATAACTTTTTGGTTATATTTTTTTAAATCGTCTAAGTATTTGAGTTGTATATCGGTTGCTATTTGCAAATTTTGTAAGTATTGATAATAATTAATTTCACCGGCTGTATAGCTCTTTTGTGCCATTTTGTAAATTTTTTCGGCTAATTTTTGACCGGTTTTTTCGTAATAATTAATTCGTTCGCGGTATTTAGCAATATCATTTTGCAATTTTTGTTGCTTGGTTGACAGATATTGTTGTTGGTAAGTCCGGCGCATTTCGGCAGCTTGATATTGCAAACCGGCTTGTTTGATTTTGGCTTTTTGTGCCCCGAAAAATATAGGAATACTGATGCCGACAGAAAATCCTAAGTAAGATTTATCAGCGCTAAAATCCGTTTTACCTTGATACAATTCAAAATTAAAATCAGGCAATAGTTTGTTTCGTTCCAATTTTTGTTTGGCTTTGGCAATTTTGGTAGATTGTTCCGCCAATTTCAAATAGGGGGTTACGACTTCCGGATTGATTTTAAAATCCAATGCTTTTAGGTTTTGTTCGGCTACATCGTAATGCAAATCTTTTGTACCCAGTAGCAAATTAAAACTTTGTTGCAAACTCAATAAACTTTTTTGCAGTTGTGCTATTTCGGTCAAAATGGCTTGATATTTGGCATCGGCAGTATATTTTTCAAGTTCGGTACTTTCACCTGTTTTTAATTTGAGTTCAGCTGCTTTGGCAAATTTTTGATATTTGGTTTTAAGCTCTTCATAGGTTCTCAGTCGTTCTTTTACATATAGAATTTCTTCATAAGTCATTGCCACAGCTTGCTTCAATGCTTGTTGTTGAATGCAGAATTTTAATTGTGCTGATTTATATTTTTCATTAAATAATTTTTTTCGAGCGGTATAAACACCCGGAAAATCGAACTGTTGTTGTATACCGACAATCTTTAAGGGCTTGCCGTTTTCACCGGTGTTATTTTCATCAGTAGCATAATAGATATCGGTTTTAGGCAAATTAAAAGCTGTTTTTATTTGGTTTTTACTAGCCAAAACATCTTTATTTCCGGCAAGAATGCCGGCATTATTTTCTAAACTGATTTTAATGGCTTCTTGTAAATTGACCGGCTGTTTTTGTGCATTAAGAGATTGACCGGCTAAAATCATCAGCGGTAAAACGAGCCATAGAAACGATTTTCGTTTTAATGATTTTATTTTCAATGGTTTATCGAACATAATGTATAAAATTGGTAAGACAAACAAGGTTAGCAAAGTGGAAGTAAATAAACCACCGATTACAACTGTTGCCAAAGGACGCTGCACTTCGGCACCGGCGGATTGTGAGAATGCCATTGGGAAAAAACCTAAGGCGGCTGCGGCAGCCGTAAGTAATACGGGACGCAAGCGTTCGGTGGTGCCTTTTATAACTAAGTCTTTTAAACTATCAAAAGGATGTTTTTTCAACGCTTTGTAATGCTCTATCAAGACAATACCATTTAACACGGCAATACCAAACAAAGCAATGAATCCGACGCCTGCCGAAATACTGAACGGCATACCGCGCAACCACAACAGAAAAATGCCACCAACTGCTGCCAACGGAATAGCCGTATAGACCATAATAGCTTCTTTGACAGAATGAAAGGCAAAATGTAACAAGATGAAAATCAACAATAAAGAAATAGGAATAGCGATAGAAAGCCGTTTTTTAGCGGCACGCAAATTTTCAAACTGCCCGCCGTAGGTCACATAATAACCTGCGGGTAATTTTAACTTTTGATCGATAATTTTTTGCACATCTTTGACCACACTTTCCAAGTCTCTATCCCGAACATTCACCCCGATAACAATGCGACGTTTGGTATCGTCACGCGATATTTTTGCCGGTCCTTTATCATATGTAATATGGGCTACTTCGCTCAATGGAATGCTGTTGCCGTTGGAAAGCAAAACGCTGATATTCTTAACATTATTTATATCTTTTCTATATTTTTGATTATACCGCACAACCAAATCGAACTTTTTTTCGCCTTCAAAAATATCTCCTGCTTTTAGTCCGGCAAAAGCAGCTGCAACAACTTGATTTAGTTCATCTACATTTAAGCCGTATTTAGCCAGATTATTTTTATCATATTGGATTTTGATTTGTGGTAAACCTTCGACTTTTTCGACGCTGATGTCGGCAACTCCGGGATCTTTTTCTATCATTTTTTTTACTTGCTGCGCTTTGCTATTTAAGACATTCATATTTTCTCCATATATTTTGATAGCCAAATCGGAACGAACTCCGGTAATTAATTCATTAAAACGCATTTCGATAGGTTGGGTAAATTCATATTCAATGCCCGGAATCATTTGTAAAGCTTTTTTAAACTGATTGGCTAGCTCGTCCTTGTTCGTGGCTTTTTTCCAATATTTTTTATTTTTCAGTTTGACAATAATATCTGAATCTTCCATTGACATCGGGTCGGTCGGCACTTCTCCGGCACCTATTCTACTGACAACTTGTTGCACTTCATCCGGAAATTTATCTAATAAAATTTTCTCAATTTTAGTCGTTGTTTCAATGGTTTTGCCCAGTGACGTACCGGTTTTAAGTACCGGTTGAATCACAAAATCGCCTTCGTCAAGTGTCGGTACAAATTCGCCCCCCATTCTACTAAATGTATAAATAGCAATGAGCAATAAAATAACGGCAAAACTTAAAACTGCTTTTTTATATCGCAGCGCTTTATAGAGTGCCGGTTCATACCAATTTTTTAGTTTGTTGATTAGGCGTGTCGAAAAATTATTCGGATTTTTCAAAGGTTTTAAAAAAACCGAAGATACTACCGGAACATAGGTCAGTCCTAGTATCATCGCACCAAGCAATGCAAATGAAAAACTCAAAGCCATTGGTCGAAACATTTTGCCTTCCACACCGGTTAAGCTCAAAATAGGGATAAACACGATGAGAATGATAATTTGCCCGAAAATGG
>WGDF01000362.1 GCA_015493405.1 Flavobacteriaceae bacterium | reverse complement strand
TGGGTTTAAATCTTGATTTTAACTATAAAGCAGCACTCGCCGATGAATTATTCTTAACCTTAAATCAAGCATTTTTTATCACAAAAATTGACCATCCGATTATTACCAATCCTATTTTACTAGATAATCAAATTGTGCAATATGAAAACGCCAATGGCAATTTATGGAGCAAAGGGATGAATACCAACCTGCGATTGTCCTTAGATGAATTGGTTTTATATGTAGATTACACCTTACTTAAAACGCAAAGAACCTACGACCAAAACAAAGCGCTTACCTATACGCCACAAAACAAACTCACAACTACGCTGGCTTATGAAGATGAAGAAGAAGGTTGGAAAGCCGGATTGGAAGCTTTTTATTTTGGCAATCAATATCTTGAAGATGGCACCAAAACACCAAACTATTGGCTACTGGGTGCTTCCGTGCAAAAAACTTTTGGTCATTTTACGCTGGCGCTCAATGCAGAAAATATATTGGATGTGCGCCAAACACGATATGAGAACATTGTAAGCGGTTCGGTAAATAATCCAAGCTTTAGTGAATTATATGCGCCTTTGGATGGATTTGTAGGGAACATTGTATTGAAATTTGATTTATTTTAATTTTCTAAAAAATAATATAACAAACTTATTATCAAATAATTACATCTTATTAACAATAAAAATATAGAATCAAATAGGCTATTAACTTCTTTAATTTTCTCAAAATTATACAAATATTATTCAAAATTGTATAATAGCTGTCACAACATTAGGCCTTAATTTTGTCCTATAACAAAACAAGCTATGACAGCAAAGCAGTATTTTTTAATTTTATCTTTTATAATCTCGTTGGTTTTCGGGAGCAATAAAACGCATGCTGCTTTTATACATACTACTACAACACAACAGAATATTTCAACTGATAAGTCTTGCTGTCATAAACAAACTTGTAAGATGCATTTGTCAAAAAATGTCGGTTCCGAAATACCATCAAAAGATTCTGCTTGTTGCTGTGATCATTCTGACATGTCGATGAAACTTGAAGTCGCTTTTAGTTTACCACTGCGTATAAAAACTGCTTATTTCAAGATTTCAGTCCCACAATTTGGTCAAATTAAAACAACCAAAAAACATTTTTTAAGTCATTCAAAAGAACTTTTGTTTAAGGGCAAAATTAAAGACACACCAATTACTGCAAATAAGCCGGCAGATCTATGCGTTTTCAGATTATGAATAGCACTTCTATGAAGTACTCCTAACATCCAATTAACCTTTTTTTATTCCGAAGTTTAAAACTCAAACCGTTTTAATCCGGATAAACTTTATCAAAAAATTAAATCTTATGAACTATTATATAAACACCAAACTGCCAATAAACATTGAAGCAGCTACACTGCTCATAGAACAAGAAATCAAAAAAGAAGGTTTTGGTATCGTCAGCCGTTTTGATGTGGACCAAGCCCTACAAAAAAAATTGAAACTTTCATTTAGAAAATACAGAATATTAGGGGCATGTAATCCTGCTTTTGCCGTTCAAGCCATTGCTGCTGATGACAAAATCGGCACCATACTCCCTTGTAATATCATGATACAAGCAACTGATGAAGGCGTTGAGATTGCCATTATCAATGCCCAAGAGATTATTCAAGGAATTGGAAATGCTGATTTGAATCAAATTGCGAAAACCATCACTCAAAAAATGCAACAAGTCATTAAAAGACTCCAACAATATAATTATGCTACAAAAAACAATTAATTTTTTTATTCACAACAAGTTAGTTACAGGTTTATTCTTAGCCTTAATTGTGACCTGGGGCATTGCCACAGCACCATTTGGTTGGCAGACCGGTTTAATTCCTTCTGACCCCGTTCCGGTTGATGCCATCCCCGATTTGGGAGAGAACCAGCAAATTGTTTATACCGAGTGGAACGGACGCTCACCACAAGATATCGACGATCAGATTACCTATCCCATGACGACCGCACTATTGGGTATTCCGGGGGTAAAAACGATTCGGAGCAGCTCCATTTTCGGCTTGTCGAGTATTTATATCATCTTTGATGAAGGAGTCGATTTTTACTGGTCGCGTAGCCGGATACTCGAAAAACTCAATTCTTTGCCTTCGGGTTTGTTGCCAGAAGGCGTTACCCCTACTTTAGGCCCCGATGCCACAGCTTTGGGACAAGTTTTTTGGTATACGCTTGAAGGCCGTGACAGTTTAGGCCGGCCTGCCGGTGGCTGGGATCCTCAGGCATTACGTTCCTTGCAGGATTTCTATGTCAAATATGCTTTAAGCGGCACTAAAGGCGTTTCCGAAGTTGCATCTATCGGAGGTTTTGTCAAGGAATATCAGATTGATGTCAATCCGGAAGCTATGAAAACTTACCATCTTAATATGGAACAAGTTATCAATGCCGTTCGCAAGAGCAATTTGGATATAGGTGCGCGTACTTTGGAATACAACCGTGCCGAATATCTGATTCGAGCCCTAGGATATATCAAATCTACTGAAGATTTAGAAAAGGCAGTTATCGTTCAACG
>WGDF01000361.1 GCA_015493405.1 Flavobacteriaceae bacterium | reverse complement strand
ATATATCCCCCAGCACCGCACTCCCGTGAAACGTCGCCTTGAGATCCCGAACGATCAGCCCGGTCTGGTTGTCCAGTGGCGTCAATCCATGAGTGAACAGTATCTCACTCCGCGCCCGTTCGCAGTATTTGATGTAGTTGGTATGATAGACGATCCCGCCGGCGTCGGTGTCTTCGTAGTAGACTCGGATTTTCATGGGTTAGTTCCTTATCTTTTTGATGGTGTCGTCCCTGATCAATATTTGCATTTGGGCTATGGCAGTTTGATTGAGCTTTTTTAGACGTTCTTTCTGCGCCAGTCCTTCATGGATAAAATGGGCATTCAAGGCTTCCAGATTTGCCAGACAGACCAACTGATAGACATTGGCATCATCGCGTATATTGCCCTTTTTATCACTGTTTTTATCCCGCCACTCTTTGGCAGTCATCCCGAACAGCGCCACATTTAAAATATCGGCTTCGCTGGCATATACGAAACTTATCTGCTGGGATGTCAGGCTTTTGGGTATGAGGTTTTCTTTGATGGCGTCTGTGTGGATGCGGTAATTGATTTTTGTGAGGTTCCGTTTGATGTCCCAACCGAACTGTTTCAGCTCTTCTTCTTTGAGGCGTTGGAACTCTTTTACCAAATATATTTTGAATTCGGCACTGATCCACATTCCAAATTCAAATGCGATATCTTTATGTGCATAGGTGCCACCATACCGTCCGGCTTTTGCCATGATTCCCATAGCATTGGTTTTTTCAACCCACTCTTTTACACTGATTTTGTAGCTGTTCAATCCTGCCTGTGATGTAATTACGGCGAATTCGCCATAATTAAAATCGGGGTTATGAATCTTTTCCCAAATACCAAGATATTCTAATGTATTTCTGTTCCTCAACCAGTCGGATATGAAGAAATTACCATCTTTTGATTTTAGCATATCTGTCAACGAGATATAGTCTTCTTCATTATTTTTGACGATAGTTATATTTGTATCCAAGACTTTCATTTTCGCCATGGCTTTTTCCTTTTTTTGGATTCCCAAGGATTATAGTACACTCTTGCAACGTCAGACCCTTGATGTGAGAGATTTTAATAAATGATGATAGGTGCATTTATAGACCAAAAAGTATTGCAGTGTTATTTAATAGCACAATACTCTACTTCACATTTGATATTTAAAAATATTTCATTATTGTTGGTTATACTAATTTCTTTAAAACTTTTCATACCACCTATTTCTAATAAATTTGTTTTGTCTCTATGTGCTGATTGAGCCATTACAATATATTTTCCTATAGGTAATTTAGTTTTAAAATTACCAGAACCATCAGCAGTTACTGTTATGGGTTTTAATTTGGTAATAATGATGCTAAAATTATAAGCAATGTTATTGGCTGCTCTTATGAAGTTTTTATCTCTTTTACCATTATATTGAGCACTTGCATCTTTTAAACTATAAAGCTGAAAATTTTTAATATCGCTCAAAATATTTTTTTTAATCAAATTTGACTTAACAAAGTATATTTCTGAACCAGAATCAGGTTTAAAACCGTAGTTGTCATTAAAGAAATATGTCATATTTCCAGAAAGTTTGACTTGATGACTTTTCATTTCTTCTTTTTAAAATAAATTGCATTTATTTCAGAATTTTTAAATTTTTCTTTGTTATTCCGATATTTAAATATAATACCATTCTCTGTTAGACTTGATATTTTTCCTTCAAATTTACTACCGTCATTTAAAACTAATGTTTGAGCATTTAAATAACTAACTGTTATTAAAGCCTGTAAGATTAATCCCTTATAAATAATTTTCATTTTTTTCCTTTGTTTATGCTGTGTAAATAGTTTTTTGTATATAACGACCTATCTCAGTGGCAGATGAAAGTGGCGCGTATTTTTGCTTTGCAAAAATCGCGACGCTTTTGACTGTCAGCTGCAGCGCATTGTTAGAGCTTGTTCGCATTTATAATTCCTTCACGTAGGGCTGCAATAAAAATATTATATTCCTCTGTTTTTCTTTTTCTTCCCTGAGCCGACAATGACTCAAATAGCACTGATCTAAGACCGTGACTAATTTCTAGCTGCACGCCTTTTCCATTTTTTCCACGATTACATATATTTCCTGGTGCTTCACCTTGAAAATTATTATTTGGATGCTTACTAACTTTGAAGCCTCTTACTTCTAAAACTGTTTGTATGCATTTGCCAAATTCCGCATTAGCACCACCAAGATAAATTATATTTCCTCTACTTTGCTCTCCATGGATTGCAATAATATTTTGAGCCGATTCAACAAGCGCCAAGCATCTTGGCTCATTGAAATTGGTGCTAGTAATATGTAATTCATGATTGTTATTACTTTTAATGCCTTCAAATATTGCTAATGGAAAATCATTGCCCGCTATTCCTTCCGAAATTTCTGAAGTTCCCGGTTCAATACCACCTCCATGCGGTGCAATTATTGCCACATCGAAATTATTAGCCTTTTTTATAACAACACGATAATCAACGCCTTCATTTTCATTGCTTTTTAATTCTTCAAAATTATTATATTTGTCAGCCATTGTAGTGTGCTTTGTATTTTATTTTTTTAGCTCTAACTATTTATTCAAGGAACATTATAGCACTATTAGCCGGCATTTTCAAGCATAAAAGGACACAAAAAATGTCCGTTAAAATAAAAAGTATGCACCCCAAGGGCATTTCCTCCCTACGGTCAGGGCACAATTTGACATATTTTTTAGGTATTCTGAATTTTTGTGCCATGATTCTTAAACCAACAGTGTCCCTACAGTGAAAATACCAATATAAAATCACGCGGTGATATGCTGTCACATTTTGTGGGACTGAAGTCCCAGCCCCGGATAGAGAGTGGCATTTGCCACCCGGGCAGATACGCGGATCTGCCCCTACGGGATGATTGCCTTTGTTGTGATCGGAATATGCTACTATTTCATCATCACAACCAAAAGGAACCTACCATGACCCCCCATATCGAAGCCAAAAAAGAGGAGATCGCTGATGTCGTGTTGATGCCGGGTGATCCGTTGCGGGCGCAGTTTATTGCCCAGACGTATCTGGAGAATGT
>WGDF01000360.1 GCA_015493405.1 Flavobacteriaceae bacterium | reverse complement strand
ATTTTTTTTATTCTTTTTAAAAATTCGGTCTAAATAATTTTGGCTTTTCTGACCTGATTGTTTAGATATACTATTTCTAAAATTTATTAATTGCTGAACTGCCGAAAAATAATTACCATGAAAGTCATTCCTTTTATCAAAATCTTTTATGTTGTCATAATTTTCACAAATATCATCTAAGGTGGAATATTTTACAAAGTTTATTATAGATTTATTCCTAGTTTTAATATTTTTTATGCCCAGTAATTTTTTTATACTATTCACATAAGCCCTGAGTGTTGTATCATCAATATTAACCGTCTGTAAGTATTTTTCGAAATTAGTGATGGTAAAGTTTTCGATATTTTCGGTATAAATTTTATTACTATCCGCAACGGATTCTGAATTACCACTTGTGTCATTAACAATAAACTCTATTGCACTTGTTCTTTTTTCAAGTGCTTTTTTGCAAAATTGTTTAAATATTCCATCTCTTAATTCAAAGCCTAACTTTCCGTTACTATTATTTTTTAATGGACGCAAACCTTCCACAAAGTCTGTGTAATCATAAGATGGATGAAATTGTACAAACTCAAATTGGCCACTTTCTTTTAACTCTCTCTCAGTTTTTAGTCCAATCATTTGTTTAGCAATTTCTTTTGCTAAATAGGTTTTTCCAGTTCCAGGTGCACCTGTAAGTATTAAGTTTTTGTTCGATTTTAGTAATTCTATGTAATTTTTCATCTCATTTTGATTTTTATAGAATGGTTTCGTCTTTTAGCATTAGCGGTAACGGTTTGTGTAAGTTTAGTTCGGGACTTCGAAGAGGTTCCCTTTCAGGTTTGCAGCGAGCCAAATCTTTTATTTCCCTTAATCAAGTTTTAACCGTCAAATCAAAGATTTGGCGGTGTTAGATTGGAAAGTTGCAGTTCCAGTTTCGCAGCCCACCCGTATTAAATTTACACTTTGTTGTACACTGTGCTTTGTTTTTTTAGTTTACTATTTATTAACGGTTTATATAATTCCGTTTCAAGAATAACCATTTTGAGGCCTGATTGTACGGGCTTAAAATTGGTTTTCTGATTTTTGGTTTTGTATAAAATCCCCTTTTCATTAAAATTTGCTTATAAAGTTGCATAAATTAAACCATATTTCATAATAGGGCATACCAATCCCATAAGGTTTAAGCAGCCACTTTTTTAGGTTTGTTTTTCTTTTTCTTCAGGTAGTAATTTGTCATGTACACCGTTTCACCCTTTTTATTTTTGAACGTGGAATACAAATATGTTTTTTCTGTATTACAGTTTTTACACACTTTTGGGTTATGGGGCATTTCATAGGTTTCTTCGTTTTCTTCGGGAGTTGTTTCCTGTATATTTTTCTGTGGAAATATTTTATTGAGTACGGCTTTAGTTCTTGAAGCATATGCACCGTAATAGCGTACAATCCGAAAGTATGGCAAAGGTACATGTTGCAATAACCTTGGAAAAAACTCACGATAATTCAGGGTTTCTTCTTTAATGATGGGTTTTCCATGGAGGTCCAGGTTTTTATAGTCTTTGTATTTGAAAGAGATATTTTCCCCTTGAATGTTTGTTATTTTATGTTCGCTTAAACACGCCCTTTTCGAATATCTTCCGATGTAACGTATTACTTCTTCTGGGATTTGTATTGCCGGTTCGAAATGTACTCTCCAACTTTTATTATTAGCTCTTTTAATGAATCTGAGGAATTCTATCCTGTCCGAAAAATTATGTTCCAAAGTATTTGAATCAAACATTTCCACCAGTTTGTCTTCGAACTTGCACCTGAATTTTGTCTGGATAAATTTGTAGTTGACATATTCACCTTTGATTTCTTCGAGGTAATAGTTTTTGTTAACCCCTCCCCAGGAAAGTATCATGTGGACGTGTGGGTGCATTTTTTTTGTTTCCCCAAATGTGTGGAGTACGCTGATAATCCCCGGAGTGAGTTTGTATTTATACATCATCCAGTCTTTAATGGCATCTGCTGCTGCTTTAAACAATGCGCTGAGTAGTACCCATTTATTATCGTTGATTAAGTTGTTGAGCTTGTGGGGCAAGGTAAACACCACATGGCGGTGTGGGATATCCAACATCTGGTCTTTTATTTTCTCTGCCCACTGCATTGTATCTTTCCAACTACAAGTAGGGCAAAAGCGGTTTTTACAACTATGGTAAACCTGTGAGACCTCACCGCACTCTTTGCAAACATAATGGTCAACCCCCAAAGCTTCTGTCCTGCAAGCACGCATTGCAGCAACAGCTTTGTATTGTTCCGGTGTGATATAATGTTTTGGTGATTTTACGTATGCATCCCAATTATTGTCAAAGAAATCGGCAAGGCGGAATTTCTCATTAGTAAAGTTCTTTGAAAGTTTATCTGCTTGGGGAAGGACACACATTTTAGTATTCTTTTATTTCCATGGCAATACTGTAAGCTTCCATTACTGATTCGAAAATTATTTCTTTTTTCCCATTTTTCAAACCAAAAACATTGTCCCTACTGTCTACCAAAACGGAATCGAAAGATTGAAAAAGTTTATCAACGTCAGAATCAAAAGTTTCATCTGCATCGTCTTTTGGAAAACCAAAATCGTCATAGAAAAATCCAAATTGGTCATCTTGGTTGAATAATTTAAATTCATCTTTATTAAGAATAATTTCTTTCATAATACAGAAGTATTAAAGTGTTGAAAATATGTGCAATAAACGAGGTTTGTGCTTTGCTTTAGCATTGTGTACAACGGTTGAGCTATGTTTTGTGCGGGAGATTGAAACATAATCTTTTCCACACTCAAGTAGCCAATTCGTTCATAGTAATATTTTCGTTTTACCGCTGATTCGTCAAAGACGAATTGGCGGTGTTGCCACAACGAGCTGCCGTAAAAACAACCGGCAACCCCCGCATTAAATATAGCTGTTGTTATGGCATCGGTTTTTTCTTTTTCTTCTTCCATTGGGGCTTATTTGTTTGATTTTAAGCTGAGAAGCCTGT
>WGDF01000359.1 GCA_015493405.1 Flavobacteriaceae bacterium | reverse complement strand
TAAACAATATGCGGTCGTTTTGCGTACGCGGACTCCACATAGCCGGTCCTTTGGATTTGTTTAACATCCGGAATTGTATGGCCGATTTATCGGAAACAATACCGCTATAACCACCCATGGCGTCTATTTCCCGAACGATTTGCCCTTTGGCGATACCGCCCATTGCCGGATTGCAGCTCATTTGGGCAATTTTGAACAAATCGAGTGTAATCAATAAGGTTTTAGCACCCATATTAGCTGCGGCGGCTGCAGCTTCGGAACCGGCATGTCCGGCGCCTACTACAATGACGTCATATTTGATGGGGTATTTCATTTAGTTAAAAGTTAAATATTGAGGATGGTTTATTAGCGTGCAAAGATACGAAATTGTCGGGAAATTGAGGATATTTTAAGTGGAAAGTGCGAGGAAAGGTCACTGAGTGTTCTGATGAGAATCGGAACGGACCAATATGACCGGTGCTCGGTGCAGCGTGTCATTCCGAGTGAGCGCAGCGACGAGGAATCTATTCTTTTAATAAGATTTCTCGTCGTCCCAACTTGCGGTTGGGACTCTGTCGAAATGACAGGGATGCTTTGAAGACGGCGCTTCGGTACGTTCCTCACTGCGTTTGGAACACTCAGCGACCTTTAACTCTGCAAGGTAGGTCATTGAGTGCTCACCCGACTTTTGTCGGGGGAGTGTATCGAAATGACCGGGTTGGAAACTATCACTCTTTTCTAAAAACTTTTTTTGTTAATTCCGATAGTAATTGTTATCACCATACATTAAGGCTTCTTTCTTTCTTCCACCCACCCTTACACTTGTTTTTCTCTGTAAAACACATCATCAACACGGTCGTATTCTTCATAATAGAGTAACTTTACAGGTAAGCGTTTTGCTGTGTAATTAGCTTCTTACCTATTTGATGTTGTTCTAAACGACTTGCTAAACATTTGGTTCTTCCCGTGTAGTAAGAGCTATCTGAACATTCTAAAATATACATATATCCTTTTGACATAATGAATTGTTTTTTTATAAATTTACGCTTCGGTGGCTTCGATACGATACTCCTTCGTCGCATCCCTCAGCGACCTATGATTCTACTACATAGATAGGTCACTGAGTGATTTTGTGAGGCACGAGCAAAATCGTATCGAAGTGACCGGTAGCTGCATTGACCGGCGCTTTGGTACATTCCGACTCTTACGAGTCGGAACACTCAGCCACCTATAATTCCACTTCAATGACCGGCGCTTCGGTACACCCCCGACATTCGTCGGGATTGTATCGAAGTGACCATATTTCTGTTCCACGTGGAACATAAAAAAAAATTAAAACTAATTGTTCCACGTGGAACAATTTAGTATTTTAAGTTTAAAAGACATTTATCTTCCAAAGTGCGCATTTGTTTTTTTTCTTCGTCTGTATGGTCATTATATTTCATAAGATGTAAAACGCCGTGTATCATAACGCGGGCTAATTCATTATAAAAGTCTGTTTGGTATTTTTCAGAATTTTCTTTGATGCGGTCGACTGATATATAAATGTCGGCAGAAAGCTTTTTGCCGACTGAATAATCAAAAGTGATAATGTCGGTGTAGGTGTCGTGTTGCAGATATTCCATATTCATTTTGTGTAAATAAATATCATCGACAAAAATGTAGTTGATTTCGTCGAAAGTAAAATCTACGTTTTTGATGCAATTTTCTATCCATTCTATAAATTCTCGTTCAAAATCGTGGCAAAAATTCGTCTCAGTATACAGGTTAATCATAAATATCAGTTTAAATATTGCATTATTTTTTGTTTAACTTCTTGATTTACAGGTATTTGTAACCGTTTTAAAAGTTCGTTTTGAGGTAAAAATTTGAAATTCTCACGCAAAAATAAGGAATCAATGCCCTCAAATTTCTTGAAATTTGTCCGGCTTTGCCGTTTATTATCTTCATGTTGGGTAAAAGTAGCATTTTTAAGTTTAAGTAATTCGTGTTGTAACACAATCATTTTATTTATAACCGATTGGGTAATACCTTCCTTTAAAATACGTTTTTGTAAATCGGACATTTCTTTGTTGAGTTGTTGGATTTTCTTCTTAGTCGCTTGGTCAGAAAATTTATCCCCCAGTTGATTCAAATCTTCTTTGACTTGTTGCTGCATTTTATACAATTCGTATTGGCGTTTGGCTTCACCTTCATTTCCTTGGTTATTTT
>WGDF01000358.1 GCA_015493405.1 Flavobacteriaceae bacterium | reverse complement strand
CCCTATTATTTATATTTATATCATTGTTCTTTCATGAGTTTATCAATGATTTTTTGTTTTTTATCGGCTTCCAAATGTATGCTGTGATGGCATTTGTGTTCCAATTCGTCCGGTGTTATTTTGATAATTTTATCAATTTTTTCACTTTGTAAGTTGAAATTATAACAAAACTTACAGTTCATCAAATGGATTTTTAATCGGATCCGTTCCCATAAACTGAGTTTGTCATCCAGTTTTTTGCTTGCTAAAAGCGTAGCTTGATTACAATCAAGCATTAAGTAATCCATTATTTTTATCAATATTCTTTTTATATTCATCTTCTTATGTTAATAATTAAAGCCATTTTTTTTCTACACATTCTCTTACTTGCAGGCGTGCCCGATGCATAATCGTCCATAAATTGGCCGAACTAATTTCGACCTCGGCACAAACCTCTTCACTTTCACACTCATCTAATACTTTCATTATGAAAACCAATCTATGTTTAGGGGACAAAAGTGATAAACAATATTGTAAAATGCTATGAAATTCATCATAACTAATCTGGTCATCAGTTTCCCAATTTTTAGGCGCGCGTTGTTCTATCCAATGGTTGGCATGATCTCCTGATTCGTAAAAAGGCAATTGATAGGACGAAATGTTTTGTTCGTGACGGCGCGCTTCTTTACGGTAATAATCAACGATGCGTCTTTTTAAAATGCTGACTAACCAAGTTTTTTCAGAACTGTTACCTTTAAAATTTGCCGCGCTTTTATAGGCAGATAAGAAAGTTTCTTGTACCACATCTTCCGCTGTTTCTTTTGAGGGTAATTTTAGTCGTGCATACGTAAAAAGATAATCCGCATAATTTTGCACCCATTTTTCAGGATCTATGTTATGTTTTGAGGTATTCATAATCAAGAGTTGTTGTGACTTATAGTCGTTACAATTTTTATTTCCTTACAAGTTTATTAATAATTTTTTAGTTTAAGCATATGTGCATTAAAAAAATGAATGGTCAAAATAAAATCTAAAATTTAAGAAGAATTAAAGATATATTTATTTTTTTTTGAAAAAAGATTTTATTCTCATAATTTTTTGTTAATTTTGCTGTATATTACAATTCAACTATAAATAAATATTATTATGAGAAAACTATTATTTTTTGGAATGTTAATGCTTGGTGCTACTGTATTTGCCCAAGATCTTCCAACCAATCCCGAACCCGGCAAGTGTTATGTCAGATGTAAAACCCCGGAAGAATGGAAAACAGAAGATGTAACCATAGAAGTTGCGCCTTCATACACCAAATACAAAACACATCCGTCTCAATATAAAAATGAGACTGAAACGGTTGTGGTGCGTGATGCTTATAAAAAATTAGCTGTTGTACCGGCCAAATACGGCACGGAAAAATTTGATATTGAGGTTAAAAGTCCTTATAAAAAAGTTAAAGAGACCCCGGCTTCATATTCCAAAGCTTTTACAGAAGTAGAAACTAAAACTCCGGCACAAGATTTATCTATTGTTCCGGCTAAATTGGGCACTGAAACTTTTGAAGTAGAAGTCAAAGGCCCCGGAAAAAAAGTTGAAGTTATTCCGGCTAAATACAAAACTGTAACCGAAGATATTGTCATACAAGAAGCTTATAAAAAATTGGTGAAAGTTCCGGCACAATATAAAACCGTAACTGAAACTGTTGTTGTAAAACCGGCTTCTTACCGTTATAAATATACACCTGCCAAATTTGGAACCGAAGAAGTTGTAATTCCTACGTTTGACGGAGGTAAAAAATTGACGATTGTTCCGGCACAATGGAAAAAAGAATCTATTTCTTATTTAAAAAGTGAAAAAGGTTCTAAACTTCATGTCGTTCCGGCCAGTTTCAAACAAGATTATCAAACTATTGAGGTATCACCTGCCGGGGCCAAATGGCAATTGGGTGCTAAATCACCGGATTGTGAATCTCCCGATCCCAATGATTGCCGTGTTTGGTGTTACAAAGAAATTCCGGCTAAATTTGAAACGATTGCCGTTACTAAACTTGAAAGCGATGCCAGAGTAGAAACCATCCCCGGTTGCCAAACAATGGGCAATAAAGGTTGTGTTACGGGCACTTATGTTAAAACGGACTTGGCAAGTCCTTATGCGGTCAAAACTATTGATGTGCCGGCAACAACCAAAACCATCAAAAAAGTGGTTATGATTGCACCGCCTAAAGCTGAAAAAGTTTTGATTCCGGAAGTGACTAAAACATACAAAAAAGTTGTTATGGTAACGCCGCCTTCTACCAAAGAAATTACAGTTCCGGCGGTTACTAAAACCATTAAAAAAGTAGTGATGGTTGAAGAACCTAAAGTAATTGTTAAAGATATTCCCGCTGTGACCAAAACATTTAAAAGAACCATTATGGTTGAAGCGCCTAAAGCCGTTGTAAAAGAAATCGCAGGAAAAACACAAAAAATACCGACAACAGTGGTTACCCCTCCGACTTACCAGTTGGTCGATGTGCACGGCGTTTCTCAAACTTTCAAAAAAACAGTTATGCTCGAAGCGCCTAAAGTGGTAACCACAGATGTTCCTGCTAAAACTGCCGTAATCAAAAAAACAGTTGTGGCTAAAGAAGCTTGGGCTGACAGTCAAACTGTTCCGGCTCAATATAAAACCGTTCAAAAACAAGTTTTGGTTAAAAAAGGTGGTTTAACCCAATGGCGTGAAATTAATTGTAAACTTGTAACTTACAATCCGCTACCGATTAACTGGCCTTTAGGTAGTGCTACTTTAACACCTAAAGCTAAAAAAATCATTGATACCCGATTGATTCCGGCTATTAAAGCCAATCCCGGTGTGAAAGTCGAAATAGCTTCTCATACCGATTCAAGAGGATCTGCAGTCAGTAACCAAAAATTGTCAGAAAGACGGGCACAAGCCGTTGTCAGATATTTGGTTTCCAAAGGTATTCCGGTAGATAGATTGGTTGCTAAAGGTTATGGCGAGACTAAATTGTTAAATCGTTGTAAAGACGGTGTTAAATGTAGTGAAGCTGAACATCGTGTTAACCGAAGAACAGAATTTAGAATGCTTAGTGAATAAGCTTAAATTTTATAATTTATGCAAAAAAACGGTTGTTTATAAGACAATCGTTTTTTTTGTTTGTATATCTTAATTAAAATTGTTAAAATATGCATCATAAAGATCTTTAAAAAATAAAATTATGAAAAAATATTTAGCTTTAATGCTACTTTTGATCAGTCTTTCCGGTTACAGTCAAAAACTGTCTCAACAATTTGATGCCAAAACTTTTGCCGAACAGCAAACGGCTATGATTAAATCTGCTTTAGATCTGGATCAAGCTACCGCTGATAAAGTTTATAAAGCCAATCTTTTTAAAGCTTATGCGGTTCAAAAACGTATTGTATTGGCTGAACAAACAGGGGATGCACAAGGGAAATCATTAGATCAAATCATTCAGTTTGTAAAAAAAGATGCCGAAAGAGGTGCCGGTTTTCAACATGCTATGAAAAATATTTTAGGTGAAACTTTATACCAAGATTATTTGGCTAAGTTTCCTAAATAATAGAATATCTCAATCAAAAAAAACGGTGCTTTAAAACCTAAAGTGCCGTTTTTTTATGCCTTGAATTGTTTTCTAAAAGTAATTTTTTGCATTTCTCTGATTAAAATCAAATAACAAAGATTTTGGATGAGCTCCGACATATTAGTATGATTGAGTCCCGATAATTTATTTTCATTGATATCTACTCGATACATAAAACGATCAAAGTCTGCGGTGTGATAACTTAGTAAGTCTGAGACAAAGGTTTGTAATTTTTCGATTAGCATTTGGGCATCGTTTATGTCTTCGAAATATTGGGAATCAATACCGGAAAGAATTAAATCTTTGATAAGTTGTTGCTTTAAATCCTTAAAATCAAATTCTTTTTTAAGAATAAGGCCTTGTAAATTTTCCATAGATCTCAGTTACAGCGCAAAGATAAGAATTATTAAAATAAGCCTTATTGCGGTTTTCAATTCTTTTTCTTTAACAAATGCCCCCTTTTTTATAACTTTACCCCAAAATATAATTATGAGACATGCCGGCGTTTTTTTGATTTTGATTTTAATCACCAATGCTTGTGCCCGAGTAGGACGCCCTACCGGAGGTGACAAAGATGTCACGCCGCCTAAGTTATTACATAGTTTTCCAAAACAAGATGCCGTTAATTTTAAAGGGCAAGAAATTGTTTTACAGTTTGATGAATATGTTTTGCTCAAAGATCCTCATAAAAACATTTTGATTTCGCCTCCGTTGGCACATTTGCCGGTAATCAAGCCAAGCGGTATTGCTGCTAAAACTATTAAAATAGAATTTCAAGACAGTTTAAAGCCTCAAACGACTTATTTAATAAATTTTGGCGAAAGTATTACTGATTTCAATGAAGGAAATAAGTTGAAAAATTTACAATTGGTTTTTTCCACAGGGCCCAATATTGACAGTCTAAATCTGAAAGGAAAAGTCCACGTCTTATATGAAACCCAAAAACCTAAAAATATATTAGTAGGGCTTTACAAAGCAGCCACATTTAAAGATTCGGCAGTTTTTAACCAAAAACCTTTTTATGTCGGGATGGTTTCTCAAACCGGAGAGTTTAACTTGACCCATTTAAAAGCAGGAAAATATAGAGTTATTGCAATAGATGATGACAATAGAGACTACAAATACGAGCAGGATAAAGAAAGGATAGCTTTTTTAAATCGAGCTATTGAAATTCCGAAAGATTCCATAGTGGATTTGTATTTATTTAAAGAATATCCCACTTTGCAAATTGAAAAAATTGAGCAAGAATCAGCCTATCATACCCGTATAAAATTTAAAGGGCATCCCGACAGTTTGGAAGTTTATTATAAAATGCCTTTAAAAAAGTCTTTACGGATTTTGAACCGGAAATATTTGGATTTGTGGTATCTGACCAATTCCGATAGCATTAAATTGAATATTCCGCTGCCACATCATCTCAAAAAATATTATAGAAAACGAATACAAACACCGGACTCTTTGGTTTTAATGGTAAAAGGAAAAGGTCAAACCAATCCTTTGGACACTGTTAAAATTAAAGGTTCTATACCCCTCAATCAAGTTTATAAAAATAGAATCAAACTGGTTTCTGACAGTATAATCCTACCTTTTAAGTTTGAGAAAATATCTGATGGATCATTTGCCGTTAATTTTGATAAAACTTTGGGAAAAGCCTATCAATTGCTCATTTTACCCCAAGCTGTTTCGGATTTTATCGGACAAAAAAATAAAGACACGATTAAGGCTGTGGTCAAATTGCCAAAAGCAGATAAATATGGTAAATTATTGT
>WGDF01000357.1 GCA_015493405.1 Flavobacteriaceae bacterium | reverse complement strand
TGACAGGCATGTATTCTAACCAACTGAACTACCGGACCAATTATATATATTGCACAAAAAAATTCAAAGAACGTAATATTTAAATATCATTTTAGGCACCGGAGAGACTCGAACTCGTCCCGACTTCCGTCGGGATGACAGGCATGTATTCTAACTAACTGAACTACCGGACCCCTTTTTATTTTTGCAAATATAAAAATATTATTTTCAATTAACTATTTCAAAATTGAACGCATTAAGTAACAGTTTGAAATAACTTGCTCCTCTTGCGTTTTGCGAGTGCAAATATAAAAATCTTTTTTTATTCTACAAACTAAATATTATTTTTTTCAAATTATTTTTTTGCGTTACTTTGAATTTTAATAATTAATATATTCATTCTATGATATTAGTTACAGGTGGCACCGGTTTAGTAGGTTCACATTTATTGCTTTATTTAAGTCGTAAGGGACATCATATACGTGCTTTATACCGTCAAAAAAATAGTATAGAGAAAACTAGAAATCTTTTTGAACAATATAGTGGTGAAACAAATCAATTATTTAATCAAATAGAATGGGTTTTTGCTGATATTACAGATATTTCTACATTAGAGCCGGTTTTTATGAATATTACTCAAGTTTATCATGTGGCAGCTCAGGTCTCTTTTAATCCTAAAGACAAAGCTTCTTTAATGTTGATTAACCATTCCGGAACGGCCAATATGGTAAATTTGGCTCTTGAACATAAGGTTGATAGATTTTTACATGTGAGTTCCATTGCCACTTTGGGCCTATATGACAATCCTATAACTGAACAAACGCATTGGAATTGGAAAGAACCTCATAGCGATTATGCTATTAGTAAATTTTTAGGGGAAATGGAAGTTTGGCGTGCCGGACAAGAAGGCTTGCCTGTGGTTATTGTAAACCCTTCAGTTATATTGGGGGCACATTTCTGGGAAAAAGGAACAGGGCAAGTTATAGAAAAACTCAGAAAGGGTTTGAAATTTTATCCAACTGGCAGCAATGGCTTTGTTGATGTTTGGGATGTGGTTAAAGCAATGACTGATTTAATGCAGAGTTCTATAGCAAATGAATCTTATATAGTTTCTGCTTACGATATCACTTATAAAGAATTTTTTGAAACTATGGCTCGCACTTTACATAAGAAGCCCCCTCAATATGCAATGAGTAAAATTTGGGCTAATTTGCTTTGGTTAGGCAGTAAAGTTCAAAGTTTTTGGTCATCAAAAAATCAGGGATTATCAAAAAATCTCATTGACACTTTATTTCAAGAGCATCATTATGCTTCCGATAAATTAGTGTCGGCTTTAGATTTTCATTTTATCCCGTTTCAGGCAGCAATCAACAATATCATTTTGCAATATAAAAAGACCCATCCCGATGTTTAATTTTTATCCGATGCGCTTCCCTTCCTTTATCCGGGTTTTTTATCGGACATTAATTTTTAAGAAAAATCCGGTAAAACCTACGGTTTATCTCACTTTTGATGATGGACCTACTCCTGAAATTACCGGTTGGGTTTTGAATCTTTTGAAGCAAGAAAACATAAAAGGGACTTTTTTTTGTACAGGGCATCATATTGAAAATTTTCCTGATATTTTTAATCGTATTATTAAAGAGGGGCATCAAGTGGGCAATCATACTTTCAATCATGAAAATGCTTGGGCAGTATCAGGTCAAACTTATATGAAAAGTATAGAAAAGACAACAGAAATGATTCAAAAACATCATTCTGCTTCTCGTTTGTTTAGACCACCTTATGGTCGTTTAACACCGGCAAAAATTAAAATGATTAACCAATCCGGTTATGAAATTGTATTGTGGTCGATAATAATAGGTGACTTTAAAAAGCATCTCAGTTCCCAACATGCCATTGATTATATGATGCATAAAGTTCAATCGGGAGACATTATCGTTTTTCATGATAGTGCCAAAGCAGCAAATGTTTTAAAAACTATTTTACCAATTATGATTAAAAATTTGAAACATAAAGGTTTTAAATTTGATGTTTTATAAAAACTAATTTTTTACATTTTTTAATCCTACAAATGTGTTATTTTTGAATAAAATATCACCAAATGACGACATTATTTTCGGCCGGATTTATGAGTATGCTAGTAGCTTTGCTGCGCATATTTATCATTATAATTTTAGCCGGTTATTTGGTGCGCAAAGAAATTATTACCAAAACACAAATCGATGGTTTATCCAAATTGACCGTGGTTGTACTTTTGCCGGCATTAGTATTTGGCAACACTTTACAGTATTTTGACCCCAAACAATTATCCTATTGGTGGCTTTTGCCCATTTTGGGTGTGGTTATGAGTCTAATTGGTTTGGTTTTGGCCATTATTGTTTTTTTACCTAAATCCGGGAATTATAAAAATTTGTGGGCTGTTGCGGCTATGCAAAATGCCGGTTATTTGGTTTTGCCTATAGGTCAAGTCGTTTATCCGACACATTTTAAAGCCTTTTCCCTTTTGGTTTTTTTATTTATTTTGGGTTATAATCCGGTTTTATGGACTATTGGTAAATATCTGGTAACCAGTCAATCTCAAGAAAAAATTAATTTTGATTATAAGAAAATCATAACACCGCCGGCCGCTGCTAATATTATTTCTCTATTACTGGTTTTGCTGGGATTACAGCATATTTTTCCTAAAATTTTGGTAGGCTCTGTCGATTTTTTAGGACAAGCAGCTGTACCGGTGGCAACTTTTGTTTTAGGTGCAACCTTGGGCGGTATATCTTTGAAAAAGTGGCCACCAATTTATGATATTTTTAGAGTAATTTTAGTCAAATACATTTTATTACCGGCTTTAGTTCTAGCTGTTTTATTGTATTTTAACATAGGAAAAACGCATCCTTTGCTTTCAGATTTTCTTATTATTCAAGCTGCAGCAGCGCCTGCCACAGGGTTGATTATTCAGGTCAGAGCCTATGGTGGGGACCGGCAAAAAGTGGCATCTATTATGTTTATTGCCTATATTTTATGTCTGATTGCCCTTCCTTTTTGGATTGCTTTTTGGCATAGTTTGAATCAATAATGAATCAAATCAGGCAATTTTTTATAGAACTTGATATAATTATACTATTTTATGTAAATTAGCGTTCTAGTATATTAGTATTTATATTAATTTTCATTCCAAAAATGTAAGAAAAATATTTATTCAATGATTAAAAGTCGGCCATTTGCTTCTTTTTTAATTTTAGCCATCGGATTCTTAGTTTTAAGCCGTTGTTCTACACAGCGCAATAATGTCGTCAATAGAAATTTGCATCAATTGTCGACCAAATACAACGTTTTGTTTAATGGAGAAGAGGCTTTAAATGAAGCAGTTCAGGCTATTCATCATGATTTTCATGATAATTTTTTTGATGTTTTGTCTGTTGAGCCGTTTAATGCCGAATATGTGATCAATCTTCCCGGGCAGAAAACCGGTAATGCCAAATTGGATCGGGCTGAAGAAAAAGCGGTAAAAGCCATTCAGAAACATTCTATGGAAATTAGAGGGGTTCAAGAGAACAATCAAATTGATAAAGCATATTTGTTATTAGGCAAAAGCCGTTATTATCAAAAAAGATTTATGGCTGCTTTAGATGCCTTTAATTATGAATTGGACAACGATTTTAAATCTAACATCCGGCCACTTTTCAAACTTTGGAAAGAGAAAACAAATATCCGTATGGAAAATTATGGGCCGGCCATTCGTAATTTACAATTTTTGGGACGACAAGAATCGACGCCACCGCAGATTAAAGCAGAGGCTTATGCCTATGCCGGACAAGCACTTATTGATATCGATAGTTTAAATAAAGCTGCGCAAAGTTTGCAAGAGGCTGCTAAATGGGCTAAGGATAAAGAAAAAAAAGCCCGTTATGAATTTATCACTGCCCAATTATTAGACAGAATTAATTTACGGGATTCGGCTGTGAGTGTTTTAAAACAAATAGAAGTTCAAAAAAGACCTAGAAAATACAGTTTGCAGGCAGAGCTTTACCGCTATCATTTGTCTTTAGATAAAAAGGAGCAATATCCGGAAATGCTTAAGGCACTTTTTACCAAGCTTAAACGCTATGAATATCATAAATTTTATCCTTATATAAATTATGAAATAGGTGAAATTTACCATCATAAAGACAGTTTGCCCGCAGCCATAAATTATTACACCCAAGCTGCCCGTTCCCAAGATAAACAACTCAAAGAAAAGGCCTATGAGCAGATGTCCAATATAGGTTTTCAAAAGAAAGATTATTTAATGGCGGGAGCCTATCTCGATAGTTTGTTGCAAGTAATGCCTCAAGAAACCTTAAAATACTTGAAGACGAAGCATAAACGTAACAATATTGAAGATATTATCGTGCTTGAAAAAATAATCAAACGCAATGATAGTATTATGACTTTAGTTCAAGCCGACAGCTTACAACGGGTCAAATTGATACAGAATTATATCGATCAATTACGTCAAAAAGAGGCTGCAGAAATGGATAAAAAAGCAGCTAATTCTGATTTTGCGCAAGTAAAACCTAAATATGCGACTTTCTATTTTTATAACAATTCATTGGTTGAAAAAGGTAAAACTTATTTCAAAAAGACTTGGGGCCAATTGAGTTTAGCTGATCTATGGCGTTTAAAAAATAAAGCTTCAATTGATGCGGATAATTTACCTCAAGAAGATACTTCGGAAACAGATGTGGAAAATCAAGAAGATCAACCAAAGAAAGACTTGCCGGAGAAATACAAAGTAAGTTACTATTATAAACAAATACCAACGGCACCTCAAAAAATCGACAGTATTTTAGGAGATTTGAATTATGCCCACTATCAAGTCGGGATGATTTATTACGAAAAATTTAAAGAGCTTGAAAAAGCAAAGGAAAATTTAGAAACAATGCTGTCTTCTAAGCCGAAGCCCGAGTTAATTCCTCCGGCAAAATATAATTTGTATAAAATATATAAAGATTTAGGCAACAGTCTATTAGCAGAGCATTTGGCACAAGAGATTTTGTCAGAATATCCTAAGAGTATTTATGCCGATTTGATTCAAAACCCCAATAAAATTTCGGATCGTTCCAATAAAGCTTTTCAGAATGCTTATGAACATTTATATCAACTCTATACGTCACAACATTATGATCAACTCTTGAAAGAATCCGAGCCTTTACTACTCAAGTTCAGTTTTCATCCGGAGCTGGGCAAAATAGAATTGTTGCGGGCAACTGCCGTAGCTCGAAGTCAAGGTTTGGCTGCTTACGAAAAAGCTTTGCAAAATATAATTTTGAAGTACCCGAAGAGTCCTTATGAAGTGGAAGCCAATAAACGTATGAAATTGGTAAATAAGTATAAGAAAAAAGTTTACACCAATGCCCAATCCAATGCTTATAAATTAGTGATTCCATATGATATTTTCTCAGCTTCAGCCGACCAATTTATCAATTGTATCAAAAAAGTTATTATTGACAATAAAAGTACCCATTTGACGGTTTCAAAAGATCCATTTACCGGTAAGCAATCTTTTATCGTCATTCATCATTTTTTGAGTTCGAAATCAGCCGAATATTTAGCTGATTTGCTTAAAAAAACAGCTTGTGCGCCTCAAGATTATTTTGTAATTTCGTCTGATAATTATGAGACCTTGCAGCTAACCAAAAAATTAGCCGCTTACAAAGCTTTTATTAAAAAACCGTTTACCTCAAACGAATCAGATAACAAACAAACGAAAAACAAATAACAGGATTATGTTTGCAGAAAAGAAAAAAAACAACAGCGAATATTCAAAATTACCCAACCATATCGGTGCTACGACCAAGATAAAAGGGGATATAAACTCTCAAGAAGATTTTAGAATCGATGGGCAATTTGAAGGCAACTTGACAACAACCTCTAAAATAGTTTTGGGAGAAAAAGGTGTTTTGGATGGTAATATCAAATGTGCCAATGCCGAGATTTTAGGTAAAGTTTCCGGAGATTTAGTGGTTGAAAACTTGCTCAGTATCAAATCTACAGCTAGTATTGACGGTAATGTGGTCATTGGTAAATTAGCGATTGAGCCCGGTGCAGTTTTTAATGCAACTTGCCAAATGAAGGGCAATCAAATTGCTAAGAATGTTACCCCTAAAACCAAATAATTCTCGGAAATTTTTACAATTCACTTCCATACCTTTTGAAATGTTTGCCATCATTTTTGCAGGCTACAAATTAGGGGTTTGGTTGGATGTTAAATATCCCAATGATAATAATTTATATCTGATTATCAGCACTTTAACAGCTGTTTTTTTAGCTATGTTTTATATCATTTGGCGTGTTAAAAAACTTTTTAAATGAATACCAAAAAAATTATTTATCTCTATACATCTGCAATAATTGTTTTTATACTGATTTTTTTTCTCAATCAATTTCTGATTGATATTTTCGATGTCAAAACACCTGATTTTGTTTGGCAATTTTATTATTTCTTGACCGGAATTTCGGCCTTAATGATTATGAACCTGTTCTTGGTTCATTATATCAAGCGCAAATACCTCGGCTATACTTTTTTGGCTTGGGCTATGATTAAATTGATGTTGATTATGGCTTATTTTTTAGTTTTTGTCATGCGTCCAGGCTTGACACTTAGTAATGCTGTTTTATACAATATTGTTTGCCTGTATTTTGCATACTTAATCTACGAAGTCTTTTTTTCGGTTTTCCTTCTAAAAGAAAAAATTCCTACCACTTAAGATAGGAATTTTAACTTATTTTAGTCTAAACTTTAGCACCTATTTTGCCATCAAAGCTTCGATTTCTTCCACGGTTATCGGAATGTTTTTCATTAAATTAATAGGTTCTCCTTTTTCTTGAACCACATAATCATCTTCAATGCGGACACCGATACCTTCTTCGGGGATATATATGCCCGGTTCAACCGTAAAGACCATTCCGGCTTGCATTGGCTCTTCCAGAATGCCGTAATCATGCGTGTCTAATCCCATATTGTGAGAAGTGCCGTGCATGAAGTATTTTTTATAAGCCGGCCATTCCGGATTTTCATTTTTGATATCTTCTTCAGTTAACAAGCCGAGTTTAAGAAGTTCTTTTTCCATAATACGACCTACCTTGTCTTGATATTCGGCCCAAATAACACCGGGTTTTAACATTTTGGCAGCAGCATCTTTTACGCGCAAAACAGCTTCATAGACTTCTTTTTGACGGGGTGAAAATTTTCCGTTAGCCGGTATACATCGGGTCATATCCGATGCCCAGTTGCCATATTCGGCACCGACATCCATCAAAATCAAATCACCGTCTTTGATAACGGCATCATTTTGAATGTAATGCAAGACATTGGCATTTTCACCACTGGCAATAATGGGCGTATAAGCAAAACCTTTAGAGCCCTGACGTAGAAATTCGTGGGCAAATTCGGCTTCTAATTCATATTCCTTTAAGCCCGGTCGAACTTTATCCAAGATGCGGCGTAATCCGGCTTCGGTAATATCGCAAGCTTTTTGAATTTGTGCTATTTCTTCAGGCTCTTTGATACTGCGCAAACGTTGTAAAATAGGATTGCTGCGTTCAAATTTATGACCCGGAAACATTTTTTTAGCTTTTTTGATAAAACGATCTTCACGTGTTTCTACTTCTGTAGCAGCTCTATAGTGTTCGTTGGTATTGATATAAATGCGTTTGGCTTGAAAAGCCAATTTTTTCAGAATGGCATCAAAATCTTGCAGCCAATGGACATTTTTTATACCGGTCAACTCAGTTGCTTTTTCTTTGGTCAATTTTTCACCTTCCCAAACTTTAATATGATCATTGGTTTCCTTTAAAAATAAGATTTCACGATCTTTTTTATCCGGAGCATCCGGAAATAATAATAAAATACTTTCTTCTTGATCGACGCCGGTCAAATAAAAGATATCCCGATGTTGTGCAAACGGTAACGTGCTATCGGCACTAATAGGGTAAATGTCATTGGAATTAAAGACCGCAATAGAATGAGGTTTCATTTGTTTCATAAACTTTTTGCGGTTCTTTTTATATAATTTGGCAGGAAGCGGTTGGTATCTCATAATATTTAATTTATAAATTATAATAGGTTAAAATTACAGATTTTTAAGGAATATTTCCTGATTTTAATGATAATAATTCGTTAAAATAAAACCTGCCTTATCAAATGGCAAGGCAGGTTTTAGTTTTTTTTGAATGGAAAAGAATCTTTAAGAGATAGACATTCCATCAGGCGTGGCTTCGTCCGGTTGGACAAAAACCAATTTACTTTCGGCATTTTCAGTCATCAAAATCATACCTTGGCTTTCGACACCACGCAAATTTCGAGGTTTCAGGTTGACCAAAACCAAAACTTTTTTACCGATGATCTCTTCGGGCTTAAAATGTTCGGCTATACCCGACACTATAGTGCGTTTGTCAAGGCCGGTATCTACTTTTAAGACCAATAACTTGTTGGTTTTGGGCATTTTTTCGGCTTCCAAAATTGTGGCGGTTCGAATATCCATCTTCATAAAATCGTCAAATTCGATTTCATCTTTTTGCGGGGTAACTTCTCGGTTATCGCGTTCGTTTTGTTTTTTGGTATCCAAGAGTTTTTGGACTTGTTTGGCTACGGTTTCATCGTCAATTTTTTCAAACAAAAGTTGCGGTTCGCCAAGCTGATGTCCTGCCGGTAACAAAATATCTTTGTGAGATACATCATTCCAAGTCAAATCTAGGGACAGTTGCAACATTGCCTTGAGTTTCTGAGCGGTAAAAGGCAAAAACACCTCACCTAGAACAGCTAATGCAGCGGCCGTTTGATTGGCCACGAACATAATGGTTTTAACCCGAGTAGGATTGGTTTTAACTTGTTTCCAGGGTTCTTCTTCTGCCAAATATTTGTTGCCTAAACGAGCCAAATTCATATATTCGGATAAGGCTTCTCTAAAACGATAACGTTCGATGAGTTGCCCGATTTTTTCAGGATAATTTTTTATTTGCGTTAAAACTTCTTCGTCAGTCTCAGTCAAAGCTTCCGGTTGTGGAATAACCCCATCATAATATTTTTTAGTCAAGACCATAACGCGGTTGACAAAATTGCCGAGGTTTCCAACCAATTCGCTGTTGTTACGGGTTTGAAAATCCTTCCACGTAAAATCGTTGTCTTTGGTTTCAGGGGCATTGGCAGTCAAGACATAACGGAGCACATCCTGTTGGCCGGGAAAATCTTCCAGATATTCGTGTAGCCAAACCGCCCAGTTTCGCGAAGTCGAGATTTTATCAC
>WGDF01000356.1 GCA_015493405.1 Flavobacteriaceae bacterium | reverse complement strand
CAAAAAATGGTTGTGGTTTTTTGTGCCGGTGCTTATCGGAATTTTAATATCTTTGATTTATTGTCGTTATCATTATTTTATTGATATGATCGGGGGCACCATTTGGGTTTTAATTGCCTATTTTATAACTGAAAAATATTATGATAAATTATATCAAAAATATTTTGTGCCATTTATTTCCGGACGATAAATTATACAAAAAATGAAAAAATTATTAAAACAAATAGATTTTGATTGGCGCGATATACACACGTATGTCTTGCTTCTTAGTGCGCCTGTTTTATTGACCGTATACAGATATCATGCGTATCCCGGGTTTTTTAAGCCCGATTTTGATTTTGGATTTTTGCCCGATCAAAACCTAAGTGTCAATCAGTTTATCCGGTTTTTCGGTTTATTTTTTGTCTTACCGGCTTTGTATGTGAGATTTGCTATGCGCAAAAGTTTGAAAGATTTCGGTTTCGGTTTGGGAGATTACAAAACCGGTCTAAAGATTTTGGCTGTTTTGATTCCTGTTATTTTTATCGCTATTTATTTTGCGGCCAAAATGCCTGATGTGCGCTCCGAATATCCTTTGGCAAAATCATTATTGCAAGATCGCAGCCATCTTATTTTTTACGAATTGGCTTATGTAATTTTCTATTATATCGCTTGGGAATTTTATTTCAGGGGTGTATTGTTATTTGGCTTAAAAAGTCGGTTTGGTGCCTTTAATGCCATATTAATTCAAACCATCTCGTCTTGTTTAGTGCATATCGGTAAACCCGAAGGCGAAATTATCGGCGCTATTATCGTCGGTGTTATTTTCGGATTGATTGCACTGCGCACCCGTTCTATTTGGTATGTATTGATTTTACATGCTTTGATTGGGGTGTTGACCGATTTATTCATTATTTATCAAGTTTAGATTTAAAGATTCTTATGAAAAAAATATTAGTTACCGGCGCCAATGGTTTTATAGGCAGCAATCTCGTTAAACGTTTGTTATCCGAAGGTAATGAAGTGCATAGTTTGGTCAGAAAAACTTCCGATTTAAGTTTTTTAAACGGTTTGCACACCGAAATAATGTATGGCGACATCAATGATACGGATAGTTTGCAAACGGCGATGCAAGGTGTAGATTTGGTTTTCCATGTCGCCGGTTTGGCTGCAGATTGGGGTGCTTACGAGTGGTTTGAAAAAGTCAATTTTACCGGCACCAAAAATGTCGCTCAAGTGGCATCAGCTGCAGGCGTATCCAAAATGGTTTATATCAGTACCGTTGCCTTTCATGGCTTTGGCAAAGTCAATATGACGGAAACTTCTCCGGTAGCCAAAAATTTGATTCCGTATGCACAGACCAAATACAAGGCGGAACAATGGCTTTGGGATTTTCAAAATCAAACGGATTTAAAAATTACGGCGGTTCGCCCCGGTAATGTGTATGGCGTTAATGACCGCACTTTTATGCTCAAATATTTAGAAGCGATGGAGACCGGTAAATTTATGGAAGTCGGTAAAGGACGTAGTAAAACTTGTCCGGTTTTTATAGATAATTTAATTGACATTATTACCTTGGTCAGTAGGGAAGATAAAGCCGACGGGCAAGCCTTTATTGCTACGGATGGCTTGGATATTGATTGGCATACTTTCAATACCAAATTGGCAGATGCGATGCAAATAAAATTGCCTAAAGCTTCCATTCCCTATAGTGTGGCATACCCGGTAGCAAAAATTTATTATGAGGTGCATAAAGTTTTGGGATTGAAATCCGAACCTTTTTTAACGCCTTACCGAATCAATAACGGGGGAAAAGATTATCATTTTAGCATCCGCAAACTTCAAGATTATTTTGATTACAAGCCACAAACCGGTTTAGACGAAGCGGTACAAAAAACAGTGGCGTGGTATAGGAATAGAGAATAAATCGGTTTGGCACTAATTTTTTAAAACGAGTATAGCTCCTTGTCCGTATTTCCGGTAAGAAGCATCGCTGTAAGCAAAGCCTTTTTGGTGGAGCAATTTTTCAATTTCGTGGCGGAGCACACCTTTACCTTGTCCGTGTATGAGTACAAATTCTTTATAGTGTTGTCGGCTTATTTTGTGCAAAATATTTTGTACTTCTTTTAATTGAAGGTCCAATTTATGTCCCGGACTCAAATGTTGATGCTTCGTCAGGATTTTTTCGATGTGCAAATCAAAAACCGGTGTTTTTTCTGATGCTTTAGCACGGATATTTGAAGTTTTAAAATCTTTTGATTTGACCGGTGTTCCATACAGTTGGGCCCCCAATTCTTGTGAAATAACGACCACCTTTTTTTTAGGATAACGATAAGAAAAACCTTCTGAAGTTTCAAAATAGACTTCGTCTTGTATGATGTTGGTTACAGTTCCTTCCAAATCATCATCAATGACTGCTATAACATCACCGATTTTCATTTTTGATCGGTAGGCTTCTCTTTGGATTTTTTGATATTTTTGGTCATATCCTCTAAAGTAGGGATTTGCTTATCTTTATATACCAATTTTTCTGCCTCTTCTTCCCCTTCCTTGGGTTTGGGATTATCATAAGCCCAATTTTTGGTCGATTTCATCAAACTATACATTAAAACAATCAGCAGAAAAATCATCAGCCAAAAATTTTGTTGGTCTTCGGCTTGTGTTTTGATAAAAAAAAGCGCCCCTCCTGATATGAATATCAGGAGAAAATAAATAAATTGGGCTCTTTTGGGTGTATTAAAGGTTTTCTTGCTCATATTCAGCAATAGATTTTTTGATGATATCAAGTGCTTCGCGCAATTGTGTTTCATTGATAACTAAAGGTGGTGCAAAACGAATAATATTGCCATGCGTCGGCTTGGCCAGCAAGCCATTATCTGCCAATTTGAGACAAATATTCCAAGCAGTATCGCTTTCTTCAGTATCATTAATAATAACAGCATTGAGCAATCCTTTACCCCTTACTTTTTTAACAAATTTAGAGTTATCGACTACTTTTTGCATTTCTTCACGGAAGATTTTTCCCATTTTAGCAGCATTTTCAGCCAATTTTTCTTCTTTGACCACTGTCAGAGCAGCTATAGCTACATTAGCGGCTATGGGGTTCCCTCCAAAGGTTGAACCATGTTGTCCGGGTTTAATGCTCAGCATAATGTCGTCATTGGCTAAGACGGCAGAAACAGGATAAACCCCGCCTGACATTGCTTTTCCGAGAATTAAAATATCGGGAGTGACATTTTCGTGGTCAACTGCCAAGAGTTTACCGGTGCGCGCAATACCGGTTTGTACTTCGTCGGCTATAAAAAGACAACCGTATTTTTCGCAAATTGTTTTAGCGCCTTTTAAATAGCCTTCACTGGGAACGTAAACACCGGCTTCTCCTTGAATAGGTTCCACCAAAAAGGCGATGGTATTCGGGTTGGCTTTGATGGCGGTTTCGAGCGCTTCTAAATCGTCATAAGGAATTTTTGTAAATCCGGGGGTGTAGGGGCCGAAATGATCACGGGCTTCGGGGTCATTTGAAAAAGAAACAATGGTGGTTGTGCGGCCATGAAAATTTCCTTTAGCTACAATGATGTTTGCTGTATTTTCGGGAATCCCTTTTTTTTCATAAGCCCATTTTCGGGCCAGTTTAATAGCTGTTTCGACAGCTTCGGCACCGGTATTCATCGGTAAAAGTTTGTCAAATCCGAAATATTCGGTTGCGAATTTTTCATACAGGCCTAATTTATCATTATAAAATGCACGAGATGTTAAAGCCAGCCTTTCGGCTTGTTCTTTTAAAGCATTTACAATTTTAGGATGACTGTGTCCTTGATTAACCGCTGAATAAGCCGATAGAAAATCGAAATATTTTTTACCGTCAACATCCCAGACATAAACACCTTTGCCTTTGGTTAAAACAACGGGTAGGGGATGATAATTGTGTGCACCATAGCGCTCTTCATAAGCAATTGCTTGTGTTTTGGTTAATGAGGGTTTTATGCTTACATTCATTTTTCGTAATTTTTAGAACTCAAAAATAAGAATTTGTTAGAATTTTTTACTGATTTTAAGGAAATTTTATCAGATTTATTTTTCAGTTTGGTACTTTGAAATAAATTTCAGTTTATTTTTTGTAAATAAGAAGACTCATCATATTGTCCGCGGCAATTGCAGCTTTTTTGGCAATCATTTTTTCGGGTGTTTTGTCACCGACCTCATAGGTTATACCTTCGGCTTTAAATTGTTTGTAAAACCAGTTTTTAGAAATAGCTTGTGTAGCGCCGAACGGACTGATTTTGGTATGAAAGGGATAAACGGCATGGTCTATGGCTGTAGTCCAATATTTGTTAAAATCGGGGAGAATGGTATGAAAACTATCATTAAATACATAATAAACATCTTTAAAAGTGGCATGAAAATCAATTCCGAGAATGAGTTTATTGCGATGTTTGGCCAATTCGTTAATCAAAAATCCGGTTACGGCACGAGTTTCGGGTTGGTTATAGACCGCCCAGTCCCGATTGAGGTCAACGCCATGGGCATTGTGTCGCCAATGGCCTAAATCTACCCCGTCGGGATTGATGAGCGGACAGACCCAGACTTCGTATTTTTTATAAAAAGCTCGGGTTAGCGGATTGCTTTGCAATAATTCATTCACAAAAGATTGCAAGGCCATAAATCCGGTTACTTCAGGCGGATGTTGGCGGCTGAGTAAAACGATAATTTTTTTGTCGGATGTAGTGCCCGTGCCTATTTTAAAAAATGGAATGTCTTTGTTTAGGACACTTTTACCTAGGCTGACAGCATCATAAATCAAGGGGTTTTCTTTTAAACTTTCTATCCATTTTCGGGTATCGGCCGAATTGATGATTTTTTGAGCGGCTACCCATTCGGGTTGGGTTGAAACCGGCAGTTTAAAAGTGACCGCAGTAGAGTCGGTATTGTAAATAAATTTAGTAACGGCTTTCCAATTTTTTCTGTCCCTACTGATTTTAGGATCATAGCGGTGTTTGGCATGGACATATTTGAGTTGGATATAAATGCTGTCCGATTGGGGGCTCCAAATTTTGAAAGCATACCAAGGGCTGTGATTTATAGGTGTATTTTCAGGGGCAATCAGGGCTTGGTAAGTGCTGTCATTGACTTGTGTGAAATGATTTAAACGTGCCCCGTCAAAACGATTGTCGGCAAAAATTGAT
>WGDF01000355.1 GCA_015493405.1 Flavobacteriaceae bacterium | reverse complement strand
CCGAACAATTTGAACCGAATCAAATCATATTTGCCGGATTTAATGCCTTGACCAAAACAGAAAAAAACAGTATTAAATATTTGGTCGAAGCTCAAAAAGCCCAAATTTTTTGGGATGCTGATCGTTACTATCTGAAACCTCATTTTGAAGCCGGTAAATTCATCAATCGTCATCGTAAAGATTTTAAGGATTTTAAATGGGTATTTGACGATTTTTCTAAACCTAAAACCATCGACATTATTGGCGTAATCGGCAAGACAACGCAAGCACAAGCGATATCCGAAATCTTGAATCAAAGCCTGAATAATACCGAAAACCCAAACCAAATATTACAAGATACCGCTGTTGTTCTCAATGAAGATGACTTATTGTTGCCCGTCATCAATGCCCTCCCCGACGCTATTGAACATGTCAATATTACGCTGGGATTACCACTCAAAAATTTAGGCCTCATCCATTTTTTCGAATTATTGGTGCACTTATATGCCGAAAAAGAACAATATGGGCGTTTCAATCTCGAAACTATTTTTGACCTTACAAATCAAAATTATTTAGAACAAATTCTTTCTAATCAAGAACGCATAAGCCTTCAAAGTTTACGTCAAAAATTATCTCAATTTAAGAGTAAACTCATCACGCAACAGTTATGGTTGCAAACTTTGAAAGCGTCAGATTCATTTATCAAAAAGCTTATTATCAACGATTTTAACGTCCAAAAATTATTGGATTTATTTTTAGAACTCCTCAATTTTTTATCGGATCAAAGTCTTAGTGAAATGGATAAATTAGCTTTGATCAAAATGGAAAAATTGACACTATATCTTCAAGATTTTGTCCAGAAGACAGGTGAGATCAATCATATGCGCAGCTTCCAATTCCTGTTTAACCGCTTATTGCAACAAGAGCGTTTGGCCTTTGAAGGTGAACCTTTAATGGGCTTACAAGTTATGGGCATACTCGAAACCCGTTTGCTTGATTACAAGCATCTCATCATTACTTCAATGAATGAAGGCATCATTCCCAAAGGTCGCAATGACAAATCTATTATCCCTTTCGAGTTAAAAAAACATTTTGGCTTACCGATGCACCACCAACATAATGCGGTTATTGCTTATCATTTTTACCGCTTATTGCAACGTGCCGAGCATATCAGTCTCCTGTATAATTTGGATGATAATAGTTTCGGGACTGCCGAGCAAAGCCGGTTTATCACGCAAATAGAAAACGAATTGGACCGTCAAAAACATCAAATCAAGCGCCACATTTTTGATTTATCGACTGAACTCAATCCCGATGAAAAAGAAATTATTCCCAAAACAGCCTTTGCGCTGGATCGTTTGAATCAAATCGCTCAAAACGGCTTTTCGCCCTCTGCCTTCGGCACTTACATCCGAAATCCTTTGATCTATTATAAAAAATATATTTTACAATTACAAGAGAATCAAGAAATCACAGATGCTATTTCCACAAATATTATAGGGACTATCATTCATGATGTGATGGAAATACTCTATAAACCTTTCATTGGTAAAGCCCTCAAAATTGCAAATTTTGAATCTTTTTTTAAGCATTACGAAAGTTTAAGCCTTCGATCATTTATTACAGAGAGTTTTGGTAAAGAAATACCGGCAGATCTCAAAATGATTACCGGAAAAAATCTTATTGTATTTGAAATTATCAAAAAACACATAAAAGATTTACTGGTTTTAGATCAAAAGCTGGTCAAATCGGGACATCAATTGGAAATTGTCGCTTTAGAGAAAAAACTCAAAGCCAAATTACCGGTCGAACAAAATATTTTTATCCGAGGTACTGTCGATAGAATTGACCGGCTCGATGGTCGTTTGCGTATCATTGATTATAAAACCGGCCACGTAGAGCCCAAAAATATCTCAACCCCAAAAAAAGCACAAGATTTAGACGCTTTACGAACGGAAGTACAAACTGAAAAACTGTTTCAGCTCTTGACTTATGCTTGGTTGTATTATAAAAACGGCAAGTTGCGCACGAGTGATTTGCCCTTAGAAGTCGGAATTTTATCGACCCGTCACATCAGAAACGGTCTGCTAAAAGCGCAAGTTTACAATCAATCTGAAATTGACCTGAATGTAATTAAAGAATTTGAAAATCAGCTGATTGCCTTGACTGCAGAATTATTCAATCCCGACATACCATTTATTGAAACGGAAAGTCCGTATTAAAAAATACTATTAGAGATTAAGATTATTGGTATTTAATAAACTGAAATCATTTTTATTTCAATTTAAAATCGATATTAAACATGAAAAATATCGTTTCAAAATATCTGGTACCCATTTGAATGTTTATAGGCCTGAGCTCGAAAGCCAATTTGCTCCTTTTAGGTGCTATTCTTAGCCCGATTGACGAAAGTCCTCCAAAATAGAAACTATAAAAATACCGGGAACTCTGATGAGAATCCGGCGGTCCACCTGCCTCAATCAAGCCCCGCGAAAAGTTGGTAAAAACGCCAAGTGTCGTAACCAATGAAAGCGGTTTATAACGAATCAAATCATAATGCAAATCAAAATTTAAATTGGTCATACGAAAATACTGTTTCGGCACATCCGTCATACCGAAAGGCATAAAACCTCCAATCATTATATTAGGATTGATTCTGAATTTGTTTTTCTTACCAAAACTTTTTTGCCACCCAAAAGTATACATCAATCCGGTACCGGTTTCTCTATAGCCGGAATTGAATCCTAAAGCAAGACCGGTTTTAAGAGATTGACGATGCATCGTTTCCTGCTGCGCAAAAGCTCCGGTCCCTACAAGTCCTATTAAAATAATAAAAAATACAAATTTGTTCATATGAATTATTTTGGAAAAGAATTTATTTCTTTAAAGGCGTTCCTAAATATACTTTTTTAATTTTTGATAAAATTTTACCTTTGAATTTGATGGTGTAAGGT
>WGDF01000354.1 GCA_015493405.1 Flavobacteriaceae bacterium | reverse complement strand
CCATAAAACAATCAAGCGTCACTGCCACGAGCTATCGCTCCTATCCCTAACGCAGGGCAAACGCCTGTAATTATTTTTGGACAAATGTCCACCCTTCAATGTTTATATCTCTACCATAAAATTTTTAAACCCTGTAAAGACACACGGCTGCGTCCTCTTTACTACAAATGTATAACTGTGCGTTTATTTCCTATAGACGCACGTCCGTGTGCCTCTTTCATATAAACGCACGGCTGTGTGCCTTTTTCATACAGACGCACGGCCGTGCGTCTCTACATTAATATTTAATTTTTTCATATAATTTGACCAATGACTGCAACAATTCTACCGGCGTCGTCAATATTTGATAATGATTTTGACCAAACATCTGCGGCAGATAATATTTAGCTTCGGCTTCAATAGCCAAAGCATACGAATTGATTTGCTGGCTTTTCAATTCGCGTAACGCTTGCTTGACATCCTGAATGCCATACTTCCCTTCATATCGATCATAATCATTGGGCTTCCCATCAGAAATCAAGATCAACCATTTATTTTGTGTCGGCCTTTTTGCCAACAATTGACCGGCATGCCGCAAAGCCGTCCCAATACGAGTGTAGCCTTGAGGTTGCGGTGTTCCAATCTTATATTTAGCACTTTGCCAATTTTCATCAAAAGATTTTAAGGTCAAAAACAGGCTGTAATTGCGTGTCTTAGAATAAAAAGCATCAATCGAAAAATCGACTTTAAACTCATTTAAAATTTCCCCGAACAAAATACTGACTTGTTTTTCAACATCAATCACACGATTACCGGCCGCATAGCCATCACTGGACAAACTCATATCCAATAACAATAAAATAGATAAATCCTTTTCCTCTTTTCGTTTTGATAAATATATTTTTTCGGAAGGTGTATGTTGCGAATTTATATCGATAAAACGATCAATTAAAGCATCCATATCAAAATAATCCCCTTGAGTTTGCCGACGTTGTTCGCGGTACCTGTTATTGATATTGGTTAACATTTTACGCAAACCGGTTAATATAACTGCATGGTCGGTAATGGTTTTGTTGTAATAGGCCGTGTCGGTTTCTATAATTTTTTGTGGATAAAGTTTACAAAAATCAAATTTATAAGCCTTTTGGTTATAATCCCATTCATCGTAAGTGATATGGTAATCATTGGCAGCAACCGCCTTACTTTCGGACACGGTTACATTTTCCATAAAATCGGTTTGATATACGGAATGGGTCTCTTCATCAACTCGAACCGTACGACTCATTTGAAGTTCTTCCAAAGCATTTTGATGCAAGTCTAATTCGTCATCCCCATCAAAATCTTTCCAAATACCACCCTTGTGCTCTTCAAGCGTTTCTATTTTTTCATAATAGTTACTCACCACTTGGTCTTCCTGTTGTTTTTTATCGACTTGCATAGTTTGCATATCTTCAACTGCTTTGGCTTTTAAAATAGTTTTGATCTCTTCATCTATGGCTTTCTTAACTTTTTGGTTGATATTTTTCAAAACATCCTTCGGGTCGGATGCCGGTAAACTCTTCATCCATTTTCCATATATAAATGTGTAATCTGCCGGCTGTTTTTCCGTGGCTTGAGCTTGATAATGTCGTTTTAATTTTTGATAAATCTCTTGTGTCACCGGAAACATATCAAAGAGTTTTTGAAGCACTTGCGGAGCGGTTTCCCTGGCTTTTAATCTTGATGAATTTAAATCATAGTCTTGCGCGACTTGCCAATTGAGATTCAGTTGTTTCTGAACGGATAAATATAAAATTCTAAAAAGGTAAAATTGTACATTTTCTTCCCATTGGTCGAAATCAGCATAAAAAACAGGGAGAAAAAAATGATTATTTTTGTAACCGCCTTCTCGTTCAGCAGCCACAATATCAATAGGATCACCCGTAATAGCACGGGCAATAATGGTCAATTTAGACGTAACCTCCTCTAAACGAACCGTCTGTATTGCTGTCAGCAGCGCTTGTTTTTTTTTCTTATTTAAACGGCCCTTAGCATTAAAGTAGCCTGAAAATAAGCCTTGTAATAATTCGTCCCAGCTCAAAATTAATTGGTTATTTGTTTACCCTCCCGACAATTATCGGGATTGGAAATTGTTTGATATCGGGAGAGTTGTTACACACTTCCCAACTTTCATCCGAAAATATATCGAAGTGATCAATCCCACATTTTTTATTTCAGATTTTCCTTAATTCCTCAGTTCGTCAATTTTTTTTATTATTTTTATTTGTAATAATTTTCAATTTTAAACTAAATCAGCAGATCTGTTAAATCTTTAAGTGCTTCTATAATTTCAGGTTCATCACTCAAAGGTTCTACGATACCCACATGAACAGATAAACGTTTGGGTAAACCACTGTTTATTAATTTAGCCGCATCGACCAATAATCGAGTCGAAACAGTTTCAGATAAGCCCAGTTCAGTCAAATTGCGAATTTTACCGGCAATATGCACCAGTTTTTTAGCGATATCTTTGGGCACACCGGTTTCATTGATTAATATTTCTTGTTCTATTTCGGCTTGCGGATAATTAAAACTCACGGCAACGAAACGTTGTTTGGTAGAAGGTTTTAATTCTTTGAAACCCCGTTGATACCCCGGATTAAAAGAAGCCACCAACATAAAATCGGGATGTGCTTTAACAACTTCTCCCAATTTATCAATATATAATTCACGCCGGTGATCGGTTAAAGGGTGAATGGCAACAATGACATCGGGACGTGCCTCGGCAATCTCATCCAAATAAATAATATAGCCTTCACGAACAGCTTTGGTAAGCGGCCCATCGAGCCAAATGGTTTCGGCACCTTTTATAATATAGCGCCCAATCAAATCGGTCGAAGAAGTTTCTTCATGGCAAGCTACCGTCAAAAGTTTTTTATCTAACTTATCAGCCATAAACTCTATAAAGCGAGATTTTCCTGTTCCTGTCGGCCCTTTTAGAAGCAAAGGCAAATGATTTTCAAAAGTTTTTTCAAACACAGCCACTTCTTTGGCTATAGGTTTGTAATAAGGTGATTGCATAGCAAATTAAAAATTATAAGAAAAAAAGTGTCAAACTGCAACATCCCTATCAAATGCGCTGTCTGTCATCTAAGACGCTTTTTTTCCGGTTTGGTTTCTATCAATATGTCAAAGTATGGAACTATAGTTAAGTAGCAAAAAAAATATTTAAAATTTTAAAAGAGACTGCCATAAAACCGGCAATCTCTTTTAAAAAAATCTATGTATCCATGATGCTAAGCCTCCAAAGCTTCATCATTGGGCAAGCCATATTTAACAAAATCAATAATAAATAAAATAATTCCGGTTGACAATATGGTAGCGCCAATAATCAAAACCCAAAAATGTACTGCTATTTCATTTTGTACTTCGCCAAATCCATAACCGAGTATTCTCTCCATATAAACTTGTGCTACACCGGCAGCAGCAAAAGCTGACACCATAATCAGCATGCCGACATTGGAAAGCCAAAAAGCCAAACGACCTCTCGCATGGTTATAAAGTTTGCGACCGGTTAAATTGGGCAAGGCATAGGTTATGATGGCCAAAACAATCATAGCATAAGCGCCCCAAAATGCCAAGTGTCCGTGCATAGCAGTAACCAGCGTGCCATGTGTGTAAAGATTGGTTTGCGGCAAGGTGTGAGCCAAACCTAAAACGCCTGCACCCAAAAAGGATACAATAGCAGCCCCTAAAGTCCAATAAACCGCCATTTTATTGGGATGTTTCTTTTCCCCTTTGCGATACATATTTAAAGCCCATAAAGTCATGGCCAAAAAAGCCAATGGTTCCAAAGCCGAGAAAATTCCTCCAACTATAAGCCAAATTTTGTTCACGCCGATATAATAGTAATGGTGTCCGGTTCCTAAAATTCCCGATAAGAAAGTTAAGCCAATGACGACATACAACCATTTTTCAATCACTTCGCGGTCCACTCCTGTTAATTTAATCAATAAGAAAGCTAGAATCCCTCCCATAATGAGTTCCCAAACACCTTCAACCCAAAGATGAACGACCCACCAACGAAAGAAAGAGTCCAATACCTGACTGTCAAAGGTAATCATGCCGGGTAAATAAAGTAAAGCGGCACTGGTTAAACCACCGAATAAGACCCAAACTGTGGTCGATTTTTTCTTACCTTTAAGAATAGTCATCAATAAAATAACCAAGAATAAGATGACATCAATAGCAACCAACCAATCTAATTCTCTCGGAATTTCTAAGAATTTACGCCCTTCCCAAATATTGAAATGAAAACCGGCCAAAGCGGCAACACCGACTAAGGTTAGTGCAATTAATTGAACATAAGCCAATTTAGGTTTCCAAAGTTCCGTTTCCGATTCTTCCGGTATAATATAATAAGCCGCTCCCATAAATCCGGAGAGTAGCCATACTACCAAGGTGTTTAAATGAACGGTATGAGCCGTATTAAACGGAATCCATTGGTGCAAACCGTCATAACCCAAGCGGGCAAATCCCATGATAAATCCATAGGTCAATTGTATGGTGAGCAGCAGCATTGACAAGGCCCAAAACCAATATGCTACCTTTTGTGTTTTATATTTCATAATTCAGTTTTTTAGTTATTATTTTGTTTCATATGATTCTTAGCCAAAGGCGATATGGTTCTATCGACCTTTTCAAATCCATTTAAATTTAAGTTGCCTATCCATTTAAAAAAAGCAATCATATCATCGGCATCAGCCTTGCTCATGCCATAAGCCACCATCTTGCGACCATGAGGTTGCCACGGCGATTTTGACATTAAGACTGCCCGCACAAAATCAGGGCCGCGCCGTTTAATCACATTGGTCAATTCAGGCGCATAATAGGCCCCTTCTCCCATAATTGTATGACAGCCCATACAATTATTTTTCTCCCATATTTGTTTGCCATGGGCGACGTCAGCAGGAATTTTGGTTTGCACTTGGTCCAATGAATAAATCGTTAAACCGATAAAAATGGCAAAGGTCACAAAAGTCCCCACTAAAAAGAAAATTTTAGCTTGTTGTTTTGATAACATAATTTAAGTTTTTTGGTTAAAATTAAATTTCATTAAAAGACCAAAAAGTCCTTTAATATATCAAATTTACATTTATAAAAAACAAATTAAATGACAAGTGTCATAAAAGTGAAGAACTTATCTTGTTCATTAAAAGATCAGTAGAATAAAGCTCAATCTTTTGACATATCATAAATCAAAAAGATTAAAGTTAAAAAAAATGAGACAATCGTTAAAATTAAAACGATATGCATATAAGGCCACCCCACAAAGTCGCCAATGGAGGCAATTAAACCCAACTGTAGGGTAGCCCCCAAAGCAAATTTTACTTTTTTTGTCATATCTTGGTTTTAAAAACAAAGTTAAAAATAATACTTAATATTGTAGTTTAAAAGATAAGATTATGAATTTAAATTATTGGAAAGGTTTAGTCATAGGATTAGCTGTCCCCGTCATTGCATTATATTTTTATACGACTTTAGTCCTCAAATCGGATTTTACGGCCGGCATTCATCAATTGGTTCACGATCATTTGCTGACTCAAGTTATCGCCATTAATATATTGGCCAATATATTTCCGTTATTTGTCTATAATCGACGCGGTGAGAATGCGCGTATGAAAGGTGTGGTCAGTGCTTCTATTTTTTATGCCTTTATCATCTCGGTTTTGTATTTTATCAACTACTAAAACAGCTTGGTTTCTATTTGTATTTTCCTGTTTTCGGAATTAAAAATTTCAATGATTAAAAAAATATGTATTTCATATGGATATTTAAAAAAAAGTTTATAAATTTGCACACTCGAAATAAGGATATTTAAAATAGATTAAAATGAAAAAAGGAATTCACCCTGAAAATTATAGAATGGTCGCTTTTAAAGATATGTCTAACGGCGAAATCTTTTTAACCCGTTCTACTGCAGAAGCAAAAGAAAATATTGATATTGATGGTGTTGAATATCCATTGGTTAAAGTGGAGATTTCAAGAACTTCTCACCCTTTTTACACCGGTAAAATGAAATTGGTTGATACGGCCGGTCGTATTGATAAATTTAAGAAAAAATATAGTAAATTTAGTAAATAAATTTAAAATAAGCTTATAATAATGCCTGTCGGAACGAATTTCGACAGGTTTTTTTATGTTAATTATCTCATTTTGGCAGAATTTTATTAACTTCGCATTTGCTAATAAATCATTTTATGAACTCAAACGCTACGCCTTCAAAAAGCAATCCAACCGACGATCATTTGGTACATTATAACACCCCCGAATTGCCCAAACATGAGAAACTGGGGGAATTGGCGGCTACGGCCATCAGTGGAAATGATATCAGTTCTTCCGTTTTATATGTCTCGGCTTTAGCAATTGCCTTTGCCGGTCAATATGCCTGGGTTACGTTACTTATTGTCGCTTTAGTCTTGTATTTTTTTAGAAAAATTTACGGGGAAGTTGTTGGAGCCTTACCCTTAAACGGAGGGGCTTATAATGCTTTATTGAATACCACCAGCAAACGCATGTCTTCAATTGCAGCCACACTGACCTTATTATCCTATATGGCTACAGCTGTGATTTCTGCTAACGAAGCTATTCACTATTTGTTTCATGTGATAGGCATTCAAAGTAATTTTCAAATCATCATTGCCACCATAGTTTTACTCGGTGTATTTGCCAGTTTGGCTATTATGGGCATTAAAGAATCTGCCAAAGTGGCTATCGTCATATTTCTTTTTCACTTGACAGTTATGACCGCTCTAATTTTAGCCTTATTTTTTTATATTTCACAACATGGCTTTGGCATCTTTATCGAAAACTGGCATGCGCCTGTTAAACATGGCAGTATTTTAAAAGCCATATTCTTTGGATTTGCCGCTTCTATGTTGGGCATTTCTGGCTTTGAAAGTTCGGCAAACTTTGTAGAGGAACAAAAACACGGTGTTTTCCCTAAAACACTACGCAACATGTGGATTGTAGTGAGTATTCTCAATCCATTAATGGCTTTTTTGGCTTTATCCGCTCTTCCTATTGACGGTGTCAATGAAAATACATTACTGATACAATTAGGCGAAAATTCGGCCGGAGAATGGTTGGCTGTTCTTATTTCCATCGATGCTTTTCTGGTTTTGTCCGGAGCTGTATTAACCAGTTATATCGGGGTAACCGGTTTGTTGGAACGCTTAACCTTAGATCGTATTATGCCTAATTTTTTCTTAAAAAAGAACAAAAGCAATGCTTCTTATCGCATTATTATCTTTTTCTTTTTGCTCAGTGTCTCCGTCTTGGTTATTACGCGTGGTAATGTGACGACTTTAGCCGGTGTTTACACTAT
>WGDF01000353.1 GCA_015493405.1 Flavobacteriaceae bacterium | reverse complement strand
GGATATGGCTAATGCCTTTGTTTTGGTCTCGGGTCATATTGCCATAGTTGTCATAAGCGTAATCGTCGTCGGGATCGCCGGCGAGTGTGCCGTTGCCGTCGTCTTTAAAACCCTGGTGGTCGTTGGTCAGATCGGTTACTTTGAGCAGTTGGTTACTGTTGGGCTTGTAAAAATATTTGAGCCGGTCTATTGCCGGGGCTTGCATGGGGTTTTCAAAGCCACCGTTACGGTCCAAACCGGTGATGTTGCCGTTGCGGTCGTAACTGATATAGCTGTTATACGTATCGTGTATGTTGTTGTCCACGTTTAAATAGTCGGCTTCGGTGAGCCGGTTTAAGCCGTCGTATTGATATTGGTAACTCCGTAGCGTGTTGTCATTAGCCGTCTTCCAACGACTTTGGCTGATGTTGCCGTTATACAAAGGATGGGCGCCGTCGGTATAGCCGAGGTGTAAGTAGAATAAAGCGCCATCAGGTAAATGCACATCATTAATATCGGTCAACCAACCCCGTATGTTGTAGGTATAATCTACTGTTTGCAAAGACTGGGCTTGGGTGCGCCCTACTTTTTTGGCTTTAACTTGTCCCAGCAGGTCATAGGTGGTAATGGCGTTGTTTTGGTAATACTCACGCCAAAAACTCTAAACGAAACCGCGTGCCTTTCTCCAAATTCCGATTGACCTTTTTACCAATAATCTCTTTGAGATATTTGGGATGCAAGCCAAAACCGGGCCGAATGGAACGCACAAATTCTTCGGTGATAATTTGACCTTTCGGGATATCTTTAACCACATAAAGCGAACGCGCAAAATGGCGACTTTGCAATGCTTTTGCAGACAAACTATAATCTACGCTTCCCAAAGCTTTTTCAGTCTGTCTAACCGCTTTAACCATTTGCCTGAATTCATTTTCATCTAAAGAAAAACCGGCATCGGGGCCGCTAATTTCCCGGTTTAAAATGATGTGTTTTTCTATCACTTTTGCCCCAAGAGCTGTTGCAATCACCGGTGCTAATTCGCCTTGTGTATGATCTGACAAACCTGCCAATACCTCAAACCGCTGAGACAAATCGGGAATCATTGACAGATTGGCATCACTGATATCAGCCGGATATTGCGATGATGTTTTGAGCAAAATAATTTGATTATTCTTTTGTTCACGGCAAGTTGCCACCGCCAAAGCAATATCAACTTCAGAAGCTATACCTGTAGAAATAATTACCGGCTTTTGTTTCGATGCGATATAAGCAATCAGCGGCACATCCGTAATTTCAAAACTGGCAATTTTATAAGCCGGAACAGCCAATTTTTCTAAAAAATCAACGGCTGTCCGGTCAAAAGGAGACGAAAAACAAATCAAACCCTCCTCATGAGCCGTTTCAAACAGAGCTTGGTGCCATTCCCAAGGCAGATAAGCGTCTTGATATAATTCATATAAAGTCCGACCGTCCCAAACGGTACCTTTGATTTGAAAATCCGGTTTTTGACAAGCTATCGTAATGGTATCCGGCGTGTAAGTTTGCAATTTCACAGCATCCGCCCCCGCACGTTTGGCGGCTCTAATGGTTTCTTTGGCTATTGCAATATCATGGCCGTGATTGGCCGAGAGTTCCGCAATGATAAAGACACCATCTTGTTTTAGATCAAAGGTTCCTATTTTCATTTGTTTATATTGACGAATATTAAAACTAAAATCTGTTTTATCTTTTCATTTTCAGAAACAGTATATTTCATCTGAAATTTATGATACCAAAAAATCTATTTTAAAATAAAACTGATTACACTGACAAAAATAAACAAATAAAAAACAATAAAAAATTTCCAAAAAGAATGGGCTTTTTTCATTTCCATAAATTGAAAAGCGACCAACATAAATTTAAAAGCCGACAGACCCAAAATTAAGACCACGAAAAAGGACCAACCATAAAAAAATCTGGAAATCAAAGCCGTGGACAAAGTCAATATATAAAGCCAAATCAAAGTTTTTTGATGTGTAAGTTTCATAGGTTCAAATTTTAACATTATAAAATTAAATAAAGCATCGGAAAAAGCAGCAACCATATCAAATCGCACATATGCCAAAAGGAAGCGCCGGCTTCAACATTCAATATATCCGGATCAGCTTGAGCTTTTCGCAAGCCCCGATATATAAAAAACAAAATCCCAAGTCCCACCAAGACATGAATCACATGAAAACCGGTAAGCAACCAATAAAACGTAAAAAATGTATTGTGACCTATGGTTAAACCATGCGCTATTTTTTGGCTGTATTCCAAGCCTTTGAGCATCAAAAATAAAACCCCGCCGAGCATAGCCAATTTATTGTTAAGCGCCGCCTTGTCCAATTTATGTTGCTTAACGTAAGAAACGGTCATGGCCATAAAATAACCGCTGGTCAACAAAAATAACGTATTGATGGCTCCAAAAGTCGCATTGAGTTCCAAACGCGATTGGTGAAACAGGGCCGGGTTGCTGCGACTCGATACGGCCAACGCAATCAATGCCGCCCCAAAGGTGATCAATTCGACCGTTATCAACACCCAAATTAAAATTCCTCCGGGCGGATAAAAAATGTTTTTGTAATCTACTGTTTGTTTCATAACTTTTGTTTTATTTTTTTGGCGTTCGAGCGGGCTATCCGCTTTTAGTCGTTTTGTGGCGCTTTGTTGTTTTAGAGGCGGTGCGGGGGCTTCCTGCGGTCGCCGCCACCCGCCATAAAACAATCAAGCGCCACTGCCACGAGCTATCGCTCCTATCCCTAACGCAGGGCAAACGCCTGTAATTATTTTTGGACAAATGTCCCCCCTTCAATGTTTATATCTCTACCATAAAATTTTTAAACCCTGTAAAGACACACGGCTGCGTCCTCTTTCCTACAAATGTATAACTGTGCGTTTATTTCATACAGACGCACGGCTGTGTACCTCTTTCATATAGACGCACGGCTGTGTGCCTTTTTCATACAGACGCACGGCCGTGCGTCTCTACATTAATAT
>WGDF01000352.1 GCA_015493405.1 Flavobacteriaceae bacterium | reverse complement strand
TAAAAAAAGGATTTGCTTTAATATCAAGAAAAAAAATATTGACAAATAATGACATTATAGAAATTCAATCCGAATTGGAGAAAAACAAAGCTGGTTTTAGGAAACTACCCGGAACAGCACTGAAAAATGCAACAACCGGAGAAACAGTTTATACGCCACCGCAAGAATATTCCGAAATCATAGACTTGATGGCAAATCTGGAACAATTTATCAATGATGATACAATATCCGATTTTGACCCTTTAGTAAAAATGGCAATCATTCATTATCAGTTTGAAAGTATTCATCCTTTTTATGACGGAAACGGTAGGACAGGCAGAATAATTAATGTTCTATATCTAGTAATGAAAGACTTATTAAATTTACCTATCTTGTATTTAAGTCGCTATATTATCTTGAACAAGGCAGATTATTATAAGTTGTTGCAGGAAGTCAGGGAAACAGACAATTGGGAAAATTGGCTGCTGTTTATGTTAGACGGTATAGAACAGATATCAAAAGAAACGATAGAATTAATTGGTAAAATAAGAAATTTAATGTTTGATTATAAAAATTTATTACGTGATAATTATAAATTTTATAGTCAAGACTTACTAAACAACTTATTTAAACATCCTTATACAAAAATAGGATTTATAGAACGAGATTTAGGCGTTTCAAGGATAACCGCAGCAAAATATTTAAACGAATTGGCAAAAGACGGATTGTTGAGAAAAGAAAAATTAGGAACAGGAAATTACTATATTAATGAACGATTAATGGATTTACTAACAAAGAAATAAAAAACACTTTAGCTAACGACTATTATATAAAGTGTTGAGCGAGTGATAGTTAAATTAGATATTATGAATATAAAGAAACGGTATCATAAAGTGAAAGTTAGAGGTTTCAAAAGGCCCAATGCCTCATATACTCACCCTTAGCCAGAAGCGACATGCTGCACCTACCGCTTCTGAACTTTTCAGCAGCCCCTATTTAACTTTTTCAACAATTTTTAAGGCAAAAGCAATCAATAAGACGCCGGTTGGAATGATAAGCAAATTGAGAATATTGCCATTTTGGAAACGGGCAAAATTTTCAATTATCAGTTCTAAGAATAATAAAATTAAGACTAAAATAACAATTTTGGCAATAATAATTTTTAAAGCCCCGAAATCATTGATATTGCGTAACCATACCGGATTTTTATCTTCATGAACCGGTTTGACTTTTCCAACAAAAAGTTTATAAATACCAAAAGCCAAAATCATCATAGCCAAACCGAATATAAACATATCGGCAATGCCTATAATTTCAATTTTTAAGTGTTTGATATCTATATCTTTATTAAAATCTGTAATTAAATACCAGGTTTTAATGATGCCTTTTAAAAACAGAATAAAAGCCATAATGTAAGTGCCGATAACGGCCAAGATGGACACCCGCATAGAACGGTAAAAATAAGGTTCTACGTATTTATTGATGAAATTATCGGAATTGGTCAGGGTCGGCTTATTTGAGGCTTGGTCGGTCATTAGTCTAAAGTTTTATATGCGTCTATGATTTTTTTTACCAATCGGTGTCGGATGACATCACGCTCTGATAAATGAATGATATCGATACCTTTAACCGGTTTCAAAATACCTAAAGCTTCTTTGAGCCCTGAAACCTGTTTGCGTGGCAAATCTATTTGTCCCGGATCGCCGGTAATGATAAATTTGGCATTTTTACCCATACGGGTTAAAAACATTTTCATCTGGTTATGGGTGGTATTTTGGGCCTCATCCAATATTACAAAAGCATGATCCAAAGTGCGTCCCCGCATAAAAGCCAGCGGGGCAATTTGTATGGTTCCTTTTTCGAGGTAACTTTCCAATCGTTCCGATGGAATCATAGTGCGCAAAGCATCATAAAGCGGCTGTAAATACGGGTCGAGTTTTTCTTTGAGATCGCCGGGTAAAAAACCGAGATTCTCACCAGCTTCAACTGCGGGACGGGTTAATATAATTCGTTTGACTTCTTTGTTTTTCAATGCCCGAACCGCTAATGCCACACTGACAAATGTCTTACCGGTTCCGGCAGGACCGACTAAAAATATCATATCATTTTTGCGTGCCGATACTACAATTTTACGTTGATTTGGGGTTTGCGGTTTAATCAATTGCCCCCCTAAGCCATGCACAATAACGTCATCATTTTTTACAAAATCGCGATACTCCCGCTGATTGGTCATCAAAATTTGTTCTATGGTTTCTTTATCCAGT
>WGDF01000351.1 GCA_015493405.1 Flavobacteriaceae bacterium | reverse complement strand
TCATTAATGCTTAATAACAAAGCAGATTTCATATTAGAATTTAACGAAAACCTTGACAAAACACTGAAACGAAATGACGTAGATTGGTCACAATCGCGTGTTATGTTCATTTCACCTGCATTTACCACATACCAAAGAGAAGCAATTAACTTTAAAGACTTGCCTATAGAATTATGGGAAATAAAGCGATATGAAAACAATTCTGTTGCTTATGAACAAATTCAAAAAGCAAAAGCACAAGAAAGTATAAAAACAATCTCAAAGACTGACAAAACAATAGACCACGTAGCAAAAGAAATTAAAGTTTATTCTGAACAAGAACACTTAGAAAATGTTAACGAAGAAATAAAAGAACTTTACGAAAAATTTAAACGTGCCATTCTGAACCTAGACAATTTAGAAATTAAACCAAAGAAAAAATACATAGCATTTGTAGCTGGGAGAAATGTTGTTGATGTTTTACCACAGAAAAGAACTCTAAAGATTTGGATAAACTTGAAAAAAGGTGAACTTGAAGACCCAAAAGGGATTACAAGAGACGTTTCTACAACAGGACATTTTGGGAATGGAGACTATGAAATTCAAATAACAACAGATGATGATTTAGAATACATTTTAAGCCTGATAAAACAATCAATTAAAAAGAATAAAAAATAACGAAATGCCAACAACGGCTCATAGTGCATACCGCAAATCATTGTAAATATGACGATTAAACGTTAAATGAAGTTATCGGAAAATAGAAAAATATAACTTTGAAACTGCGGCACGCACCATAGCCCAAACCGTTGGCTGCAAGCAATTGGAATATCCGTTAATAAAAATAATAGATCACAACTGTCCACTAAAAACTTAAAATCGTTCTTTGAAATCATTAATAATCTGTAACTTACAAGCGTTTTAAGCGCGTGTCGATTTGAATTGCGTTATTCGTGGAAATTTTCCACAATGAATAACGGTAAATATGTGTTTTCCCAAGTTACGGACTTTCTTCCCAAACGGGTGTTCGATGGTATCGTTGCCCGCTATCACGGTGATAAATATGTCCGGCATTTTAGTTGCTGGAACCAGCTAATGTGTATGGTTTTCGGGCAGCTTACCAATCGGGACAGCTTGCGTGACTTGATTGTCACGGTCAAAGCCCACGAACGAAAATCATATCATTTGGGGTTTGGCAAAAACGTAAGCAGAAGTAATCTTTCAAAAGCAAATGAAAAAAGGCCGTATAAAGTTTTTGAAGAATTTGCCTACCATATGATTGACATTGCCCGCAAGAAAAAAGTGAGCAATGATTTTGAGGTCAAAGGTAAAGTATATGCCTTTGACTCTTCAACCATAGACCTTTGCCTAAGCGTTTTCTGGTGGGCGAAGTTCCGAAAAACAAAAGCTGGGATTAAGCTTCACACCTTGTTTGAAGTAAAGACGCAAATCCCCGTTTTTATACATATTACTTCTGCAACTGTAAACGATATGAACGCAATGGATGTAATCCCTTACGAAGTTGGTGCATATTACATTTTTGACAGAGGTTATGTTGACTTTGGCCGGCTTAAGGTGATTGACAACCATTCTGCCTTTTTTGTAATACGGGCAAAATCAAACTTACAGTTCAGGAGAATGTATTCCAATAATGTTGATAAATCAACAGGTGTGCTTTCCGACCAAATTGGAAAACTAAAAGGATACAATGTTTCAAAACAATATTCGGAAAAGCTGCGCAGGGTAAGGTTTTACGATAGTGAAACCATGCGGACATTTGTTTTCCTTACTAACAATATGGAACTGGAAGCCACACAAATTGCCCTTCTCTACAAAAAAAGATGGGAAGTTGAATTGTTCTTCAAATGGATCAAACAGCATTTAAAGATAAAATCCTTCTGGGGAACTTCAGAAAATGCCGTTAGGATCCAGATTTACACAGCCATTATCACCTATTGCCTGGTTGCAATTGTGGGAAGTGACCTAAAAATAGACCGTTCAACTTACGAAATATTACAGGTACTCGGCATATCGCTACTTGATAAAACGCCTGTAAATGAATTGCTTACAAATACAGATTACAAAGATGTCAAAGAACTAAATTCTAATCAACTGTCTTTTAGCTTCTTTTAAGTGGACAGTAGTGATTTTGTTTAATAAACTCCAAAACTATTTTGGCATTCTCCTGGGGGTCGTCCTTTTCAAGTTCCAGTTCAAATACTTTTTCCTGCAGGCGTTGGGCGGCGCCGTGGGCATAGGCTTTGTCGTAGTATCGCAGGGCAATGCCGGCCACGGTGCGGAGGTCGCCCTTTTCCAGCTCTTTGAGGGCTTCTTTCAGGTACTGGCCCCCGAGCCGTTCCCTGATTTTGAGCAGTTGAGCGGCCAGTTCCTCTTTTTTAAAAGAGCCGTATTCTTTCACCAGCCGTTTTTC
>WGDF01000350.1 GCA_015493405.1 Flavobacteriaceae bacterium | reverse complement strand
TTACCCACTGATGCCGATAATTTATTTGTAGTTTTATCGGCCCGTCAATTAAATGATCATTTGATTATTGTTACACGTGTAACCCATGAAGCAACGGCTAAAAAAATGCAATTGGCCGGCGCGGACAAGGTTATTATGCCGGAAGTCATCGGGGGAGAATTTATGGCGTCTTTGGTGGTTACGCCGGATTTGGTCGAATTCTTAAATGCTTTGTCAATGGAAGATATGCATAAGAAAACCAATTTGGAAAAAATTCATTTTGAAGATTTACCGCTTCAATATCAAGGTAAAAGTATTGCGGCTCTGGATGTGCGTCGTAAAACGGGCTGCACCGTTATCGGCTATAAAACACCTGATGGTCAATATATTATTAATCCGCCTGCGCATACCAAATTTGATAAAGGCTCGGCTATTATTTTATTGGGACAACCTGAGCAAATTCAAAAACTCAATCAGGTTTTCAATTTGCATTCTCATCTCGTTTAACCTAATTTTTTTATTAAATTTGCAACTTGCTAAAAGTCTGCTGAGTCGGGCTTATAAAAATAAAAATGTATTTATGAAAACAATTAAACATATTATAAATGCCGATCAATTAAATCAGCCTGTCACGGTTAAAGCATGGGTTAAAACATTTAGAAACGACCGCTTTATTGCTGTAAATGACGGTTCAAGCATACAAAATTTGCAATTGGTTATAGATCCTGAAAAGTTTGACGAAAATTTTCTTAAAAAAATAACAACCGGTGCGGCTATTCAAGCGGAAGGGGAATTGGTAGAAAGTATGGGCAAAGGGCAAAAGGTTGAGGTATTGGTTCATAAACTTGAAATCCTAGGCGAATCAGATCCGGAAAAATTTCCCATTCAACCCAAAAGACACAGTTTGGAATTTCTACGAGAAAAAGCACATCTGCGTCCCAGAACGACCTTGTTTGGTGCTATTATGAGGGTTAGGAATACTTTATCTTTTGCTGTTCATAAATATTTTCAAGAAAATGATTTTTTATATGTAAATACTCCAATTATCACAGGCGCAGATGCTGAAGGTGCGGGTGAAATGTTTCAGGTAACCACTATCAATCCGGCGCAACCGCCAAAAGATGAGACCGGCGCTATAGATTATAAAAAAGATTTTTTCGGTCATAAAACCAATTTAACCGTTTCGGGTCAATTGGAAGCCGAAACTTATGCTATGGCTTTGGGCAAAGTTTATACTTTCGGGCCGACTTTTAGAGCCGAAAATTCAAATACAACCCGACATTTAGCCGAGTTTTGGATGATTGAGCCCGAAGTGGCTTTTATGGATTTAGCCGGTGATATGGATTTGGCCGAAAGTTTTGTCAAATTTATCATTAAGGAAGTCTTATCAAAGAATAGAGAAGATTTGCAATTCTTGGAAATGCGACTCAAAAACGAAGAAAAACAAAAACCGCAATCCGAGCGTAGTGAATTGGCTTTAATAGAAAAACTCCAGTTTGTTTTAGATAACAATTTTATTCGTTTAAGTTATACGGAAGCTATAGAGATTTTGAGAAATTCTAAGGCTTACAAGAAGAAAAAATTCAAATTTCCGGTAGAATGGGGCGTCGATTTACAAAGTGAGCATGAACGTTATTTGGTTGAGAAGCATTTTAAAAGTCCGGTTATTATTTACGATTATCCCGCTAAAATCAAAGCCTTTTATATGCGTTTGAATGCGGATGAAAAAACAGTTCGTGCTATGGACGTTTTGTTCCCGGGGATAGGAGAAATTATCGGAGGGTCTCAGCGTGAGGAACGTTTAGATATTTTATTGCAAAAAATGAAAGATTTAGGTGTCGATCAAGAAGAACTATATTGGTATATCGACACCAGACGTTTTGGGACAGCCGTTCACAGTGGTTTTGGACTTGGATTTGAACGTATGGTGCAGTTTGTAACGGGCATGAGCAACATTCGTGATGTCATTCCTTATCCGCGTTTTCCGGGCAATGCCGCTTTTTAAAGTCGGCGTCTTATTAATTTTGTATATTTGTTTCAGTCAAAATATTTAATTGATGAAAACAAACAAACATAAAATTGCTGTATTGGGAAGCGGTAGTTGGGCGACGGCTATTGTTAAAATGTTGACAGAAAACATGTCAGAAGTGGCTTGGTATGT
>WGDF01000349.1 GCA_015493405.1 Flavobacteriaceae bacterium | reverse complement strand
TTAGGCACTCTGGAAGAAGCCCTTTCTATGGAAATTCTCATCAGCATTTTAGTGGTGCTGCTTTTGGTTTTTAATCTCAGAGCTTCTTTTTTAATCTCTACTTTGCTTCCTTTAGGCGTTTTAATGGCTTTCATAGCGATGCGCTATTTAGGTGTCGATGCTAATATAGTGGCTTTATCAGGCATTGCCATCGCCATTGGGGTCATGGTAGATGTAGGGATTGTCGTGACAGAAAACATAATCCGGCACAAAGACTTACCTCAAAATAGAGGTGCACAAGGAAAAGCCCTGAAACAAGTCATTTACCAAGCTACTATCGAAGTGGCACCGGCAGTGCTAACAGCTATTGCAACAACCGTTGTCAGTTTTCTGCCGGTTTTTGCCTTGCAAGATGCCGAAGGTAAGTTGTTTCGTCCCTTGGCATTTACCAAAACTTTTGTAATGCTATCCGCTCTGATTATTGGTGTGATTTTCCTGCCAATGTTATCCTATTTGGTATTTTCTATCCGGTTTAATCGTGAAAAAATTCGGAAAATAGTGAATATTATTCTCGGCATACTAGGATTATCATTAGTTATTTTAGGTCATTATTTTATCGGTATCATCATTATCTTGCTAGCTGTAAACAACTTCTTTCAATTCTATTGGACTCGAAAAGGCAAACCTAAATATGTCGATTATATCAATGTCAGCCTAATTTTGATAGTTGTATTGTACTATCTTTCTCGCCAATGGCTGCCTTTAGGGGTTACCCATTCCTTATTGAGCAATAGTTTATTTGTTATTTTGACGATTGCTGTTATTTTGGGTTTCTTGACCGGTATCATTTATTTTTATCCTCGTATTTTAGGCTGGGCCTTGGATCATAAAGCCAAATTTTTGATTTTGCCGTCTATCGTTATATTATGGGGATTATTAGCTTGGCAAGGTGCCGGTAAAATATTCGGTTTTATACCCAATGCAATACAAGAAACAAGCTTTTGGCAATCCTTTGAAAAAACATTCCCCGGTATGGGTAAAGAATTTATGCCCGCACTCAATGAAGGCTCTTTTTTGCTGATGCCTACCACCATGCCTCATTCGGGTGTAGAAGAAAATCGGGAAGTGATTGCTTTGTTAGATAAAAATATTCAAAGCATTCCTGAAATAGCTGAAGTAGTGGGCAAATGGGGACGCGTTCATTCGGCTTTGGATCCGGCACCTATTTCTATGTTTGAAAATGTTATCAATTATAAACCTGAATATGCCGTAGATGCCAAAGGACGGAAAAGACGATTCAAAACCAATAAAAATGGTGCGTTTATCTTAAAAAATGGTAAAACTTACAATCCAAAAAATGGTTTTAAAGCCATTAATATCAAACAACTTATTGCAGATTCTAATGGCCAATACTTACGCCAATGGCGAGATAAGATTCATTCCCCTGATGATATTTGGAATGAAATTGTAGCACGCACGCAAATTCCCGGATTAACCTCTGCGCCCAAATTACAACCGATTCAAACCCGATTGATTATGTTGGCTACCGGTATGCGCGCGCCTATGGGAATTAAGATTTTCGGTCCTGATCTCAAAACGATTGAAAAAGCCGGTTTTATCCTTGAAAAACAATTAAAAAATGTTCCGGGCGTCAACAAAAAAAGTGTTTTTGCAGACCGCGTAGTCGGAAAACCTTATTTAGAAATCCGCATCAATCGTGATGCTATAGCGCGGTATGGTCTGCAAATCAGCACCTTGCAGAAATTTATAGCTTCCTCTATTGGGGGCATGCCGTTGAGCTATTCGGTCGAGGGACGCGAACGCTACCCTATTCGAATGCGTTATGCCCGGGATTTCCGTAACAGTCCCGAAGCCATCAAAAATTTATTGGTCAGTACGCCCGCCGGACAATATGTACGCCTAAAAAACTTAGCCGATATAGTTTATATACGCGGCCCCCAAATGATCAAAAGTGAAAATAGCTTTCCGGTCAGTTATGTTATTTTTGATAAACAACCCGGTTATGCTGAAGTTGATGTCGTAGAAAATGCTCAAAAATATTTGGATAAACAACATAAATCCGGGAAATTTCAATTACCCGAAGGCGTACATTACAAATTTACGGGAAATTATGAAAATCAAATCCGTGCAACCAAACGTTTGACCTTAGTCATTCCCTTAGCTTTGTTAGCTATCTTTTTGATTTTGTATTTTCAATTCCGCTCTGCAACAGGCGCTTTGCTTATTTTTTCCGGCATCTTTGTTGCTTTTTCCGGTGGATTTATTATGCTTTGGCTTTATGGTCAAAACTGGTTTATGGATTTTAATCTTGGCAATATTCATCTGCGAAGCTTATTCCAAATTAGACCTTTTAATTTGAGCGTGGCTGTTTGGGTGGGTTTTATCGCCCTGTTCGGAGTCGCCACAGATGATGGCGTGTTGATCAGCACCTACATCAAACAACTCTTGGATGAAAAAGTACCGCAAAGCAAAGCCGAAATCCGTGAAAAAATTATGCTGGCAGGCAAAAAACGTGTGCGCCCTGCCATTATGACAACAGCCACAACAATTATAGCATTATTACCTGTGTTGACTTCCACCGGAAAAGGATCGGATATTATGATTCCAATGGCCATTCCTATTTTTGGTGGTATGGTCATCGCCACGCTGACCATTTTTATTGTGCCGGTTTTATACAGCTTATGGCAAGAAATATTGCTTCAAAAAAGACTTCAAAAAAAGATACAAAATGAAAATTAAAAGGAAATTATTACTATTGATATTATTGGCTTTTACAAAAACTTATAGCCAACAAGACCTCAATTTTTACCTGAATACGGCAGCTCAAAAAAATCCGGAATTAAAAGCTGCTTTCAAACGCTATTTAGCCACTTTAGAGAAGATACCTCAAGTCAAGAGTTTACCGGATCCACAATTAGCATTTGGCTATTTTATAAAACCGGTAGAGACCAAAACCGGGCCACAAAAATTTAAATTGTCTGCCAGTCAAATGTTTCCTTGGTTTGGGACACTCAAAACGGCTGGAAAAGTGCAAATTTTTCAAGCAAAAGCTGCTTATGAACAGTTTGATCAGGTAGAATCGCGCTTATTTCAGGAAGTGCGTAAAAGCTATTATGAACTCTATTTCTTGAAACAAAAAATTGATTTAACCAAAGACAATCTCAATTTATTGAAACGATTTCAAATTTTGGCGCAACGTAAAATCACTATAGGAAAAACCTCTGTTATCGATGTTATACGTGCACAAATGGCCTTGAATCAAGCGCTGAATATGCTGATGCAATTAGAAGATCTTTGGCAGGCCAAACAAACGGAATTTAAAAATTTAATCAATACTGACAGGGCATTGCAAATCAATTTGCCGAACACGTTACCCCAAAGCTTATTGCCTGATTTAAGAACCTTAAAAAAAGATTTATCGCATAATCATTTGCTTATCCGTCAGGATTTTTTAAGTCGAAAATTTAAAGCCAAACAGGAATGGGCACGTAAAGCAGGTTTGCCAAAATTTTTAATAGGATTAGATTATATCAATATAGGAACACCTGCTATCGATAAAACCGGTTTTAACGATGCTTTGCTCATAAAAGCCGGAATAACCATCCCCCTTTTTCGAAAAAAATATCGGGCTTTAATTAAAGAAAATAAATTATTGACGGAAGCCAATCTATCTACTCAAAAAAGTATTCAAAATGATTTAGATACCAAGCTTTCGGTCACTTATGCTGCTTATGAAGATGCTATTAGGCGTATTACTTTATTCAAACAGCAAAAAAAGTTAGCTCGACGTGCAACCGATTTATTGCAAAGTCAATATGAAAACGGCTCAAAAAATTTTGAAGAAATTCTGCGCATGGAACGGCAATATATTACATACGCCATACAATATGAAAAAGCATTGAGTGATTTGCAAAAAAGAATAGCTGAAATACAATTTCTAATTGGAAAAAATAACATTAAAAACCCAAAAAATTAAAATTATGAATATAAATAAATTAGTCCGAAACAGATATTCTATACCGGTTTTGGCCTTGATTATCGGTTTAATACTCGGCGCTTGGTTGGTTAGCGGAAATACAGAAAAAAATACAATCCCCCGACAAAGCACACAAAAGGATGAACATGAAAAACATCAGATTTGGACGTGCTCTATGCACCCGCAAATCCGTCAAGATGCCCCCGGACAATGCCCCATTTGCGGTATGGATTTAATTCCGCTTAAACAAGAAAAAGCCACCGGGCAACCTGACCCAAATGCTGTAGCTTTGTCTGACGAAGCAATTAAACTGGCACAGATTCAGACTGTCATTGTTCGGAAAGCAGTGCCGGAGCAAAGTGTCAGCTTATCAGGTACGATAAACACAGACGAACGGCGTACCGAAAAACTAACCGCACGTTTTAGCGGCCGTCTTGAGAAATTATATATCAATTTCGCAGGACAAAAGGTTTTTCGCGGACAAAAAATAGCCGAAATCTATTCACCTGAATTGATTACGGCACAACAGGAATTATGGGATGCTGCCAAATATAAAATAAATCAAGCCGGTCTATACCAAGCTGCGCGTCATAAACTCAAACTTTGGGAATTAACAGATGTGCAAATTGACCAATTAGAGAATATGAAGACAGTAGCCGTGCGTTTCCCAATCTTATCTCCGGTTAGCGGATTTGTGCAAAAACAGCATGTTACCGAAGGAAACTATGTCAAAGAAGGTCAGAATATGTTTGATATCAGCCCGCTAAACCGACTCTGGATTATGCTTGATGCTTATGAAAGCGACTTGCACCGTATCCGTCGTGGCGACCGTGTCAATTTTAGCGTAGAAGCGGTTCCGGGTAAAGAATTCTCCGGCGCGGTTGATTATGTCGATCCATTTGTCAATCCACAAACCCGAGTGGCAAAAATCAGAGTGGAAATAGTTAACAAAAACCTGATACTCAAACCCGGTATGTTTGTCAATGCCTGGGTACATACCAAACTCAACAATAAAGCTGCCTTACTGATTCCCAAAACGGCTGTTTTGTGGACCGGTAAGCGTTCTGTAGTTTATGTGAAACATGGCAATAACTTTGTCTATCGAGAAATTATTTTAGGTCCCGAAGCCGGTGATTATGATGTAGTCATCAGTGGACTTCAAGAAGGGGAAGAAATCGTCCGCAATGGCGTATTTAAAGTCGATGCATCAGCACAACTCTTGGGTAAAGCCAGTATGATGAACCCCGAAGGGGGTAAAATATCTATCGGACATCATCACGGCGGTAAAAAAATGACTGACGAAGAAATGAAAAAAATGAACATAAATAAACCTACAGCCAAACCTGATAAGTAAGCTAAGAAAAAATAGAAATGAAATGCGGAGAAGGCAAATGTGGGGTGGATATGAAAGAAAAATAATATTGAAAACTATGAAAACAGACAAAGACAGCAGCAATCAAATTACCGTTAAAAATATGGT
>WGDF01000348.1 GCA_015493405.1 Flavobacteriaceae bacterium | reverse complement strand
TTACAAGGACATTACGCTCTGCCTTATTGGTTGATGTTGACATTCAATGCTTTTATTCCTCAATTATTCTGGTTTAAAAAGGTCAGACGTAATTTGAAATTGGTCTTCCTCATCACTATTGGGGTTAATATTGGTATGTGGCTCGAACGCTATAATATTGTAGTGCCACCGGCAGCCGAAGATTTCTTGCCTGCCAATTGGTTCCATTATGCATCCACCATTGTTGACAAGTGGGTCTATCTGGGTACAATCGGTTTATTTGGAGTCGGTGTCTTATTGTTCATTAGATTTATTCCTATGATGGCCATGAACGAGTTGAAACAACAAGCCAAACGGCAAACTTCATTAGAACCTACTGAAGCTGAATATATTACATATAAAAAAATTATAGATAATGAGTAAACTTGTAGCGATATATAATGACGATAAAAAACTGATGGATGCAACCGAACAACTGGTTTCGGTTAAAGCCCCGGTTGAAGAAATAATTACACCATTTGTAATTGAGGAACTCTTAGCAAAATTCCATGTCAAATCCAATATTCCTCTATTGGCATTTTTCTATGGTGTTTTTGGGGTCACAAGTGTTTTTGCTGCTTTGTATTATACATTTGTTATCAGTTATCCTTTGAATATTGGCGGAAAACCCAGCTTCAGTTTAACCTTTCCGGTCTTGATGTTTATCGGAACGGTTTTGACTACGGTTTTGACCACGGTCATAACTTTCTTTATTCAAGGTAAACTGTATCCCGGAAAAAAACCAGAATTTGAATACCCCGGTATCAATGATGATAAAATGGCCGTTTTGATTGACAAATCAAAATTGACCCCGCAAATGGAAACCAAATTGAGAGCAATTTTTGAAGCCACCGGTGCCGAAAAAATTGATGAAGTATAATTATACAAATGTTAAAAAGAATTGAAATGAAAAAATATATAATACTCCTATTATTAGTTTTGGCAGGTTTGACATCTTGTAATCACAGACAAGAAAATACAGACTGGGATTATATGGGCGATTTTGATATGTATTACTCTAAAGCTTATGAGTCTTACGCACCAAATCCCAACTTTAAAGATGGAAAAACCCTACAAAAACCTGTAGCAGGCACCATTGCAAGAGAGTTTATGCCTTATCCTTTTAAAGACAAATTCGGTGATAAAGCCAAAGCCGGAAAATTGTTAAAAAATCCGTTAAAACCTTCTAAAGAAAATTTAGAGCGAGGTAAAATGAAATATGATATTTATTGCGCTATTTGTCATGGAAAAACGGGAAAAGGTGACGGTCATTTAACCAAATTGGTCAAAAATGGAAAAAAATTATATCCCGGTGTGCCGGCAAATTTGACAGCCGGCTATATTCATGCAAAACCCGATGGTGAAATATTTCACGTGATTACGATGGGATCGGCTATAATGGGCGCACATGCTTCACAAATTAACACCGATGATAGATGGCGAATTGTTCTTTACATTAAGAATAATTTAAAGTAAAAATAATTTAAAACTACGACAATGAAAAAAAGATTTATATTTTCAAAAAAATTAAAAACCATCAGTTTTGTTTTGATGTTAATCGGCTTGATTACAGGTGTTTTGGCCTATACAGCAGATACAAACAGATTTTGGGCTAATATTTTATTTAGCAATTATATGTTTTTACTTTTAGCCTTAGGCGCAGCCTTTTGGATGGCCTTACAGTATATTGCCGAAGCCGGTTGGTCGGCTGCCTTTAAGCGCGTTCCCGAATCTATCTCCTGTTATTTAGGACCTGCCTTTATCTTTATGTTGGTTTTGGTTTTTTTCGGACTCAAATATGTTTATCCTTGGGCCGCGCCCGAAAAACATATTCCGGACTATGCCAAATATCCTGATTATAAAGAGATTCTTGAAATAAAAGCACCTTATTTGAATAAAAGCTTTTTCGCAATTAGAACCGTTATTTTCTTTATTGTATGGCTTTTAACAACGGCATTGCTACGTAAGTTTTCTAAAAAAGAAGATGCCAACAAAAAAGAAGCTTTGAAATGGTTTGAAAAAAGTCGTTTCTTTTCTAAAGTTTATATTTTTGCATTTGCGGCTACTTTTATATTCGCTGGTTTTGACTATTTAATGTCTTTAGAGCCTTTTTGGTATAGCACCCTATTTAGCGTTAAAGAACTGATTTCAGGCTTCTTTCATGCCTCAGCTTTGATTATCTTGATCGTCTATTATTTATATAAAAAAGGCTATTATCCCTTTATGAATTCATCGCACTGGCATGATTTTTCAAAATATTTGTTTATGGGCTCTATCCTTTTTGCCTATGCATGGTATTTTCAATATATGTTGATTTGGTATGGTAATATTCCCGAAGAAGGAGAACACTATTTTCTACGAAGATTTCATTTTTCAGAAACCTTATTTGTATTAAATATTGTCATCAATTTCTTTATTCCGTTTTTGATATTACTCCCCAATAAATGGGCAAAAAATCCTAAAGTTCTTTTGGCTATGGCCATTACGATTCTCGCAGGATTCTTTTTAGATGTTTATATGGCTGTTTTCCCCCCCTTGGTACATACTTTTGCCGCTACAGGTGGTCATACATACCCCGTCTTCGGTTTATATGAAATTGGAATTTTCTTAGGATTTGTTGGTGTTTTTATATTTGTAATCTTTAAAAATATGGCCAAACGCAAACATATTTTACCGGTCAATCATCCTTATATTGAAGAAAGTATATTACACCACAATGTGCATTAAAAATTATAAATTATAATATAATTGATAAAGCTGTTCTTTATGAGCAGCTTTTTTTTAAAGTTTGGCACAATTATTTCAAGTCGATAAGCGTTATTTTTGTATTTTTGATTTAAATTTATATTTATGAAGTCATTTCTGTTTATTTTCTTCTTAATGATTAGCGTGTCTTTCTATGGACAAAATACACTTGCCCCCAATCGATTCATTGTTACGGCCAAAATCGATACTTTATTGGCTAAACGCTCCAATTGCTTTAGTCATACTAAAACGAGTTTTAAATATTACCATATTCAATTATATAATGGTCAAAGTATGAACACTGCACGTTCGGTTAAAGGAGATTTTCAAACAAAATTTCCTGAAATACCTGTGGTTATAGAATGGGAATCTCCCGAATTTAAAGTGTGGGCCGGTGAATATGAAACCAAACTCGCTGCCGACCAAGCCTTATTAAAGATAAAGCAGAGCTATCGTAACGCTTTTATTGTCAATCCGAAAGACTGATTTTTTAGTTTTTTATGGTTGATTTGAAGCCTTTTCAGATAATTTTGATACCACAAATCCCAAATCCGTTCAGATTTTTATTAAATCCCAAAAACTAAATTTTTTCACGTATAATCATATGGCTTTATGTATTCCAGAGATTGAAGGTAACATTTGTTTTATTATCTTTGCTCAAAAGAAAATTATTTTGAAAATAAAACTCTTGGTCATTGGCAAAACCGATGAAAAATCTTTAGAAGACTTAATTCAAAAATATCTTATTCGTATCAGAGGATTTACAGCCTTTGAGTTGAAGTTTCTTCCCGACATAAAAAATACCAAGAATATGTCGGAAGCCCTGCAAAAAGAACAAGAAGGCAAACGTTTATTAAATGAGATATCGCCAGGCGACAAACTGGTTTTACTCGATGAAAAAGGACAGGAGTTCAATTCTGAAAAATTTGCCGGTTTTTTACAAAAACAAATGAATACCGGCCTTAAAAACTTAATATTTGTCATTGGTGGTCCTTATGGTTTTTCAGAAGCCGTTTATAAACGTTCCGATTTTAAAATAGCTTTGTCCCAAATGACGTTCTCACATCAATTGGTTCGTTTGATTTTTATGGAACAGTTGTATCGTGGCTTAGCCATTTTAAACCATCATCC
>WGDF01000347.1 GCA_015493405.1 Flavobacteriaceae bacterium | reverse complement strand
AGATAATATTTATGTTACCCAATTAAATCGATATAACGCCTTATTTACCAACCTTTAAATAGTTTCTAAATAGCTTAATACTGCAATTTTTTCAGTAAAATCTGCTTTTTTGACATCAAAAACTGTCATTTTGATAGAAAAATAGAGCAAAATCTAATTTGGTATTTAATTTGATAATTGGCTTAATGCGTATTAACCCTTAAAAAATTAAAGTTATGAAACCAGTTATTAAAAAACCTGTTAATGATCCTATATTATCATTTTTCGATGAATTTTTGACGAATCAATTAGCTAAAGTTGAAACCAACAAATTTGTCGTTCCGGCTGTAAATATCAAAGAAAATGACAAAGAAGTCGTAATTGATGTGGCTGCACCCGGATTGAGTAAAAAAGATTTTGAAATCAGTGTTGACAACGACACTTTGACCATTTCTGCTCATAAAGAAGAAGAAAAAATGGAAGAAGGTAACAAAATTGTCAAAAAAGAATTTGGTTATGAAAAATTCCAAAGATCTTTTACTTTGCCCGAAAATATTTTTGATGTTGAAAACATTAAAGCCGCTTACAAAAACGGTGTTTTAGAAATTGTTATTCCAAAAAAAGAAGAAGAACAAAAGAAAGTCAAAAAAATTCAAGTATCATAAGCGTGAAATTATGTTACCAAAAAACGAGGGATGCTTTGCCGCATCCCTCGTTTTGTTTTAAAGTAAATCAAACTTATATTTTCTTGACATATTTGGTCAAAATAACAATTTGTTGTCCTTCCACTCTACCTTCAATATGTTCAGGATTGTCTGCCACTAAAGATATACGTCTAACAGCTGTGCCGCGCTTAGCCGTAAAACCACCACCGGCAACTTTCAAATCTTTGATTAATACCACTGAATCCCCATTTTGTAATACCGCGCCATTGCTATCTTTATGAACTACAACATCTTCCATATTCCCCTCACCAGTCGCTTCTGCCCAAGCTTGGGTCTCATCATCCAGATAAAGCATATCCAACAGATCTTGTGCCCAAACTTCGCCTTTAGTATTTAAACGGTGTAATAAGCGCCATGCCATTACTTGCACTGCCGGCACTTCACTCCACATACTATCATTGAGGCAACGCCAATGATTGGCATCCATCATATCCGGAGTTTCAATTTGCGACAAACAAGTCTCACAAACAACTATTTCGTTGTCAGAATGGTCCTCCGGTGCCACTTTATAAGCCTTTAAATTTTGTTCGCTACCACATAATTCACAATGAGATTGGCTACGCTCTAATAATTTTTTGTCTATTTTCATAAGTGTTTAGTTTTCTTCCAATTTTCAATTTTATTCAAAATAACCTCTGCTAATTTAATCTTGCTTTCTCGTGTCCATCCGGCTATGTGCGGGGTTAGAATTACATTTTGCATTTGTATCAAACGGCGAAATGCTTCCGGAAAATTTTTTTGCTCAAACATATTTTCAAAGGAAGATTTTTCATATTCCAAAACATCCAAACCGGCACCAAGGACTTTTCCATTCTCCAAAGCAGCAACTAAAGCTACCGTGTCAACTACGGTTCCGCGCGCCGTATTAATCAACCAAAATGGTTTCTTAAAACGAGCGATGAACTCAAAGTTAAACATTTTGTAAGTCAAAGGCGTATGCGGCACATGAAAGCTTAAAACATCTGTTTTTTCAAAAATTTCTTCTAACGAAACTTGTTTGGCATGGTCATCGCCGACGCCGTTTTTAATATCATAAGCCAACACTTCCACTTCAAAGCCCTGCAACTTCTTAGCAAAAGCTTTGCCCATATTACCATATCCAATAATCCCTACAGTTTTGCCATCCAGTTCCTCACCACGATTGGCTTCACGTTTCCAAATACCTTGTCGCACTTCACGGTCGGATAAATTAATTCGGTTAAATAAATTTAAAATCAGGGCTAATGCATGTTCTCCTACAGCATTGCGATTGCCTTCCGGGGCATTAAATAATACAATATTTTGTTGTCGTGCAAAATCCGTATCAATATTTTCCAAGCCTGCGCCTACCCGACCGATAAATTTGAGTTGTTTTGCTTTTTTTAAAAAATCCTTATCAATAGGAAAGCGACTGCGAATGATAAGACCTTCATATTGATCAATCACGCGTTCGATTTTTTCTTTAGGAGAAGTATAATCCTCATCAACTTGCAGGCCTAAATCAAGTAAGCCTTGTTTGAGCAAAGGATGATTGGTATCTAATAATAAAACTTTCAAATTTCTCAGATTAAGAGTTTAATTCTTGCCAAAGCAAATCTTTTAAACGATCTAAATTCTCGCCCGTATAAGACGAAATAAAAATATGAGGGACATCTTTTGGTAATTCTTTTTCTATTTCTTTTTTCAATTCTTCATCAAGCATATCCGATTTAGAAATAGCCAAAATGCGTTTTTTATCGAGCAATTCGGGATTGTATTTTTTTAACTCATTCAAAAGAATTTGGTATTCTTTAGCGATATCTTCCGCATCGGCAGGCACTAAAAATAATAAACTGGAATTACGCTCAATATGTCGTAAAAAATAGTGTCCCAGCCCTTTGCCTTCAGCAGCACCTTCGATGATTCCGGGAATATCAGCCATCACAAAAGAACGGCCATCACGGTAAGAAACGATACCTAAATTGGGTTTTAAAGTTGTAAAAGGATAATCTGCAATTTTTGGTTTAGCAGCTGTGAGTTTACTTAATAAAGTAGATTTTCCGGCATTGGGAAAACCTACCAAGCCAACATCTGCCAATAGTTTGAGCTCAAGCGTTAAATCTTTTTCTTCTCCGGGTAATCCGGGCTGAGCATAGCGTGGTGTCTGATTGGTTGCTGTTTTAAAATGCCAATTTCCTTTACCGCCTTTACCGCCTTTTGCAACAACAATTTCTTGGCCGTCTCGCGTAATTTCGCCCAGCACATCACCGGTTTCCGTATCTTTAATTATGGTTCCCAATGGCACTTGGATATAAACGTCCTCTCCGTCCTTACCTGTGGAACGTTGCCCGCTGCCGTCACCGCCTTTCTCTGCTTTGAAATGTTGTTTAAATTTTAAATGATATAAGGTCCAGAAATCTTTATTACCCCGGATTATAATTTGACCACCACGGCCTCCGTCACCGCCGTCTGGGCCACCTTTGGGAATATATTTTTCACGTCGCATATGGGCAGAGCCTTTACCACCCTTCCCTGATTTCACATGAATTTTTATATAATCGGTAAAATTACCTTCTGTCATAATAAATTAATTCTGATTTGGGCCAAGTTAGGAACGCAATTTAATGCTATTTATGACATCCAATAAACGTTGGTTTACTTCATCAATATTTCCCACGCCATTAACTTCGT
>WGDF01000346.1 GCA_015493405.1 Flavobacteriaceae bacterium | reverse complement strand
GTTATTCCCGGTGTCGGCGAATTTTCCGACATCATTTGGGCTCCTATTTCATACTGGCTTCTCACACGAATGTATGCCGGAAAAATCGGTCAAATAAGTGGCATTGTGAGCTTTGTGGAAGAAGCGCTTCCGGGCTTGGATTTCATTCCTACCTTTACCCTAACCTGGCTTTATGATACTTATCTGCATAAAACATAATTGTATTATTTTATAGTGCTCACAAAATCAAATTATTACAAAAACAGGCTAAAAAAAATGAGAGAATTTCATCTTATTTATTTGTGAAATAAAAAACTTGTCTTATATTTGCACTCGCAAACGCAAAGGTTGTCATTTGTATTCTCCAATGAAAATCGGAAGTAATGACACCTGAAAAAATCGGGCGATTAGCTCAGTTGGTTCAGAGCACCTCGTTTACACCGAGGGGGTCGGGGGTTCGAATCCCTCATCGCCCACTTTACCGCAGGAAATTTTACCCTGCGGTTTTTTTGTTTAAAAAACTTCTATTTTATACACTCTGATTTTGAGAATTGCAGCCAAACTACTAACAAGATAGCCATTAAGTCTAAGCTTTGCTCAATTGTGCATTATAATATTGCGGTTGTCCCGTCACTTCGGCGCCCAACCACGATGGTTTGACAAAGGGATAATCTTCCTCAGGCAATTCTATCTCCGCCAGTGTTAAACCGGCATGTTCACCCAAAAATTCATCAACTTCAAAAGCTAAATTATCTTGGATGGGAATGATATAACGGACTTTTTCAATCACGCCGGGTTCGGCCAATTCCAGCAAAGCCCGAGCTTCTTCAAGAGGAATTTCCTTTTCCCATTCGAAGCGACTGGCGCCGGTCTTATTTGATGGGCCTTTAATCGTCAGATAAGCATTGGCATCTTGAATACGAATGCGAACGGTTCTTCCGGGATCACGATTGAGATAGGCTTGAACAATATGATGAAGTCGTTCTGCCTCTAATTTGTAATCATCGTTTAAGACTAAAAATTTTCGTTCTATTTCTCGCATTTTTTAAAGATTTAAACTCCTAGTCCAATAAAGCCATTTCCAAGACTTCTTCCATTTTCTTGACATAATGAAATTTAAGGCCTTTAATGTAATCAGGATTGATTTCTGCCACATCTTTTTTATTGCGTTCAGATAAAATAATCTCTTTAATTTTGGCTCGTTTAGCCGCTAATATTTTTTCTTTAATACCACCCACCGGCAAAACTTTACCTCGTAATGTAATTTCTCCGGTCATCGCCAAATTAGGCTTGACTTTACGACCGGTCAAAGCCGAAACCATAGATGTAAGCATCGTAATACCTGCAGAAGGGCCATCTTTGGGCGTAGCGCCTTCAGGGACATGCACATGGATTTGATATTGGTCAAATACTTCAGGGTCAATGCCCAATTTTCCGGCTTTTGCTTTGATATAAGCCAATGCAATCTGTGCCGATTCTTTCATAACTTGCCCCAAATTACCGGTTAAATGTAATTGACCTTTGCCTTTAGCCAAAATGGATTCGATAAACAAAATATCTCCGCCTACGCGGGTCCATGCCAAACCGGTTACCACACCCGGAACTTTATTATCTTCATATTCGGCGATATTAAATTTCGGTTTGCCCAAGATTTTTTCTATCTCTTTTAAATTTGGTTTTTTAGGATAAGTATCTTCCATGGCAATAGATTTTGCTACATTGCGCACCACCTTAGCCAAGGTTTTATCTAAACCGCGAACGCCGGATTCCCGCGTATAAGATTCAATGATTTTTTTGAGTTGTTTTTTGCCCAACTTTAAATCTTTCTCTTGAAGCCCATGGGCTTTGAGTTGCTTGGGCAACAAATGCCGTTTGGCTATTTCTATTTTTTCTTCTATGGTGTACCCCGAAATCGGAATGATTTCCATACGGTCACGCAGCGCCCAAGGAATGTCATAAAAATAATTGGCCGTTGCAATAAACATCACCCGTGATAAATCATAACCAATTTCTAAGAAATTATCATAAAACTCACTATTTTGCTCAGGGTCCAATACTTCTAGCATAGCCGAAGATGGATCTCCACGATGACTACTGCCCAATTTATCTATTTCGTCCAAAATAAAGACCGGATTCGATGTGCCGGCTTTTTTGATCGATTGAATGATACGCCCCGGCATTGCACCGATATAAGTTTTGCGATGACCGCGAATCTCCGATTCATCCTTCATGCCACCCAATGACATACGCACATATTTTCTACCGACGGCTTCAGCTATAGATTTACCTAAAGAGGTTTTTCCGACACCCGGAGGGCCATATAAACAAAGAATAGGCGATTTCATATCATTTTTAATCTTTAAAACTGCCAAATATTCAAGAATGCGTTTCTTGACATCTTTTAGACCAAAATGATCACGGTCTAAGATTTTTTTGGCATATTTCAAATCAATTTTGTCTTCGGATAAGTTGTTCCAAGGCAAATCGAGCATCAATTCCAAATAATTGCGCTGTACGCCAAAATCGGGCGCCTGCGGATTCATCCGCTTTAAACGTTTGAGTTCTTTATTAAAATGCGCTTGCACATCGGGCTGCCATTTTTTCTTTTCAGCTTTTAGTCTCAGCTCTTCTATTTCTTGAGCGGGCCCCACATCCCCTAATTCTTCCTGAATGGTGCGCATTTCTTGATGCAAAAAATATTCTCGACTTTGTTGGTCTAAAACTTTACGGGTTTTGTTTTTGATATCATTTTTGAGTTCCAATCTTTGGACTTCTTCATCTAAAATCTTGATCAATCCCAAAGCTCTTTCCTTAAAATCATCCGTTTCTAACAAAGCCTGTTTCTTAGCAACATCAGCCTCTAAATTTGAAGTGATAAAATTGACCAAAAAAACCGGACTATTGATATTTTCTATGGCAAATGTAGCCTCACTGGGAATATTTTGATTGAGCTTTATAGCCTTAATAGCCAATTCTTTAATAGACTCTACCAAGGCTTTAAGTTCTTTGTTACTTGCCGGATTAGGATCGGACAAAGTTACTATTTTAGCTTGTATATAGGGCTTTTCTTGCACGATCTCTTCAATGCGAAAACGCTTAATACCTTGTATGATAACCGTCAAATTACCATCGGGCATTTTAATAATTCGCTGTATTTTAGCTGCAGTCCCAATTTTATAAATATCACTTGATTGTGGTATTTCAATATCGGGATTGGTTTGTGCCACAACACCCAAAATATTGTCTTTTTTATGAACAGCTTCTATCAATTCAATAGATTGATCTCGGCCTACCGAAATAGGAATCACGACCCCCGGCAATAAAATATTATTGCGAAGCGTGAGTATATCTAAAACTTCAGGAATATCGGCATCTTGTAATTTTTTTTCATCTTCGGGACTGAGCAAAGGAATCATTTCCGCTTCATCATTGAGCATGTCAAATAACACTTGTTCATTTGCAACTTTCATATCTTTTCCCATAAATTGTATTATTTTATTTTTTATTTAATCTAGCAACAATCATACCTGTCAGTTTCAAAAAACACAGCTATAAAATTATCGATTTTGTTTAATTGATTTTTCAAATGGAACACGATTCAAAATACTACGAACCAAGGTCACCTCATCGGCATATTCCAGCTCCTCTCCTATACCGATTCCTCTTGCAATAGTAGATATGGTGATGGGCAAATTAAGGGTCGAAATTTGTCGATACAAATAAAAATTAGTCGTATCACCATCAACCGTAGCACTCAAAGCCAACACAACTTCGTCAACCGCATAATCTGTCAATCTTTTAAGGAGTTTAGCAATGGTCAGATCCGAGGGGCCTACCCCGTCTAAAGGCGAAATTAATCCCCCTAAAACATGATAAACACCGCGAAATTCTCCGGTTGTTTCAATAGCCATTACATCGCGCACATCCTCTACAACACAAATCAATTGATGGTTTCGAGAACGATCACTACAAACATCGCACACAGCCTTATCCGAGATATTATGACATATTTCACAATACTTCACTTCTTTTCTAAACTTGGCTATAGCTTGTGACAAATTGTCACTCTGTTCCACCGGTTGTTTCAACAAATGTAAAGCCAAACGCAAAGCCGTCCGTTTACCGATGCCGGGTAATTTGGCTATTTCATCTACGATTTCCGTTAATAATTTCGAAGGATATTCCATAGGGAACAAAGTTACATAATTTTACTTTATAATATAAAAGCAAAACAATAAAATCATACCGTTAAAGAAAAGGAAAAATACCTAAAAAAGAAAGCACAATAAAAAAATTAAGACAATACAAAAGCCTTGTTTAAATTTCAACAAGGCTTTTATAGAAAAATAACCAATTAAAAAATAAGAATTGTGAATTTTAGATTAAAAAACGGGTTATATTTTAGTGACAGCCGCAAGAAGAACCACAACCACAACTATCCCCTTCGGAATGTAGATGGTCTTGAGACAATTCTTCCGGAGTTGCCATTCGTTGATGGACAACTTTAACTTTAAAAATCAAATTTTTGGCCGCCATAGGATGGTTATGGTCTATGGAAACAGTTTGATCATCAAAACTCAAAACGGAAACTTCCAAGGTCTCCCCTTTTGATCCTTTGGCATACAAAGTCATACCACGCTCTAGGGGTATATCTCCCACTTGATGTCTTGGAATATGAACAATGGCAGACGCATCATAACTGCCATAAGGTTTTTCAAGATATATCTTTTGTTCACTTCCTACGGGAATACGAACCAAAGCTTGTTCCAAAGCCGGTAAAATCTGTTGTCGTCCAACTATTATTTCTAAAGGCTTTTGTCCATAAGTATTCTCATAAACAAGGCCGGTCTCGGCATCTTTAACTAAATATTTAAAAGCCAAAACTTGTGTCTCTTCTGTTATCATAGGATTTATTTTATGTAACAAAAATAACACAAAATAAAAAGCCTATAAATTTTCATGATAGAAAAAACTTATAGGCTGTATTATAAAAAATGATTACAGTAAATCTAAATTTGGGCCAAAGCTTGATCCAAATCGGCTATAATATCTTCTACATTTTCTATACCGACGGCAAAACGGACCAGCTCATCGGTAATGCCGGCTGCTTCTCGATCTGCTTTTCTCATAGCAGCATGGGTCATAGAGGCCGGATGCTGAATCAATGTTTCGACGCCGCCCAAGGATACGGCCAACAATGCCAATTGCACATTATCCATCAAAATTTTTCCGGCATCAAATCCACCCTTAACTCCGAAACTAATCATAGCGCCGGGCAATTTCATTTGTTTTTGTGCTAAATCATATTGCCGGTATGAGGTTAAACCGGGATATTTAATCCAAGCAATTTTAGGATGACTTTCGAGATATTCGGCTACTTTCATAGCATTCTCTGAAGCGCGCTCTACGCGCAAGGACAAAGTTTTTACCCCACGAATAACCATATAGGCTTGATGTGGGTCCATATTAGCGCCGAAATAAGCCATTGTTTTGCGCAAGCGGGCATAAACAGCCGGATCTTTGGCAATCAATGCGCCCCCGACGACATCAGCATGACCGTTAATAAACTTGGTCAAGGAATGCAAAACAATATCAGCACCCCAATCTAAAGGTTTTTGAATATAAGGACTCGAAAAAGTATTATCCACTGCCATCAAAATATGATGCTCATGAGCCAGATTTGAAACGGCTTCAATATCTGTTAAAACCATAGTAGGATTGGTCGGTGATTCAACATAAATCAATT
>WGDF01000345.1 GCA_015493405.1 Flavobacteriaceae bacterium | reverse complement strand
GCACTAAATTGCCATTTTTTAAATCGGAATAAAATATATAAAAAGACAACAAACAATGAGCCGAATACTGCATAAACGGAACTTGTTTTGATATCATCGGCTATGGTCGGTCCCACTTTAATGGATTGCATACGACCGATTTTTTTATTTTCATCACTACTGATGAAATCTTTATAGGTATAGCCTTTGGGAAAGTAAGGTTTCAAACCTTCAAATAAACGTTTTTGCACTTCATTATCAACCTTTTCACCTTCCTTATCAATTAAAAATTTAGTGGTAATTTTCAATTGATTGTCACCACCGTATTTTTTCACATCCGGCGCAAATTTATGCCCTTTTTCATTCACAAAACTATGACTCAAAGCATCTCTCACTTCATCTGCATTGATATTTTTATCAAAGGCTACGATGTAAGTCCGCCCCCCGACAAAATCGACACCGGGGTTCAAACCATTGGTAAAGATTGAAATTAAGCCGATTAGTATCACGGTGCTTGAAACCACATAAGCAATTTTGCGTTTGGCTAAAAAGTCAATACGAACATTGGTAAACCAATTTCTAGATATTTTAGTGTCAAATGTAAGCGACTTTCCTTTTTTGATATACCAGTCAACCAACAAACGCGTGATAAATATAGCGGTAAACAAAGAAGTGCCAATACCAATTAATAAAGTCGTAGCAAAACCTTTAATGGGGCCTGTTCCGAAAAATAGTAAGATTAAGCCGGTTAAAGCGGTTGTAATATTGGCATCAATAATAGAAGAAAGGGCATTGCTGAAACCGTCATCAACGGCATCTTTCAAGCTCTTGCCACGCCGCATTTCTTCACGAATCCGTTCAAATATAATAACGTTAGCATCTACCGCCATACCAATGGTTAAGACGATCCCCGCTAAGCCCGGGAGGGTCAAAACGGCATTTAAACTCGCCAAAATACCAAAAATAAATAAAATGTTTAAGATTAAAGCGACATCCGAGAACAAACCGGCTTTGCCATAATAGCCGAACATCCAAAGGAAAATCAAGATAAAGGCAAAAATGAAGGATAATTTACCACCTTCAATAGCTTTTTTACCCAAAGAAGGTCCTACAATTTCAGATTGAACGATATCAGCTTTGGCAGGTAATTTACCGGCTCTTAATACATTGGCTAAATCTTTCGCTTCTGCCAATGAAAAGTTTCCGGTAATTTCGGAACGGCCGCCCGTAATAGGACCGGTGGTTACACCCGGCGCCGAGTAAACGACATTGTCTAAAACAATAGCAATACCGGTTTTATCATTAAAAGCCTGTGTGGTCATTTCTTTCCACTTTTTAGCGCCTGCACCATTCATTTGCATAGTAACGGCGGGATTACCAAATTGGTCATAGGATGACTGGGCATCTACAATAACATCACCACTAATGGGTGGCACATTATCCCGATTGCCTTTAATGGCATACAGATAAACTACATCACTTTTTTTAGCCGGTTTTCCCCATAAAAACTTAATGTTTCTCAATTCATTAGGCAACAATTTCTTAGCTTCAGGACTGTTCAGCATTTTTTCAACTTTGTCCTTATCTTTTATTTTGACCAATCCGACTCTTGAGAAACTGCCCGGACGTAAGTATTTAAATAATGATTCCTTCTGTTTTTCATCAACGAGCAAACTATCTGCATCTTTTGAGGTAGAATCTTTTTTTATGCTGGCATTTTTGGCATAATAAGCATTGAGCTGTTGCAAATAGGGCATGACATCTTGAGCATTGTAAGCATGCCAAAATTCCAATTGCGCCGTGCTTTGCAAAAGTTTTTTAACCCGTTCGATATCTTTGGCTCCGGCCAATTCTACCAAAATACGTCCCGATTTACCCAAACGTTGGATATTGGGTTGCGTTACACCGAATTTGTCAATCCTTTTACGCAATACCTCAAATGCACTGATCATTGCATCATCAACCTTTTTTCTAATGATTTTTTTGACTTCATTGTCAGGCATATTAAACTTAACTTGGTCCGATAAATTTCTGTTTCCAAAAATTTCGGGCGAGCTTAGCTTAACCGGATGATCAGATTGGCTGTTAATCTTATCAAATGCTTCAAAGAACAAATCGATATAGGGTTTGTTACTGCTTTTTTGCATTTCGCTGGCTTGTTCCAGCGCTTGATTAAATACTACGTTTTTAGAATTATTAGCCAAGTTTTTCAAAATATCTTTGACGGAAACTTGCAAAATAACATTAATCCCTCCTCGTAAGTCGAGCCCTAAATTCATTTCACGATCTTTGAGATCATTGTAGGTAAAATCCGATCCTAAAATATTAAAAACCGGTTTGTTAGATAATGAATCTAAGTAATGTTTTTCTTGATTGTAATCACCTTTTGCATATTTTCTAGCTTCTTTTCTAATTTGATTACTTTTAAATGTAAATGATAGCGTATAAATACTTATCAATCCTAAAATAGTAGCAAATACTATTACGAGTCCTTTATTTCGCATTCTCTTCTGTTTTTTTCAGTTCGTTATTCAATTTGACGGGCAAAGATAAATTTTTAGTATGTAATTTCAAATTTTTTTGTCCTTTTATTATATTAATGTGTTAAAATTTATAAGCTATACTCAAACCGGGATAATTATATGGCTTGCTTTTAATGATATTTAAGCCCACTTGGATTTTTTTTGGCGCATATTTATAGCGGATACGATCTTGCTTATCAGCTAAAATATATTGTCCATGAATCCAGTCATATAAGTAGCTCCCGATGATTAAGGCTAAAGAGCCATAGGCAACTATGGTTTGTCCGGTAGAAATATTAGATGATAAATTTGTTTGATCCAAAAAAAGTATTTTGGTCAAAGACTTATCGGTCAAAGATAAATAAGCCCAACCCAGATATCCCAAACTTCTGGTGCCCAAAATATAGTAACCGGCCTTTTTCTCACCGATTTTGAAGTGCACATGCCCCGGAAAAATGGCTGCAATAACCATATCTTGCATCCGTAAATCAGTACTTAGAATTTTAAATTCTTGATACGTCATTCTTTTGGAGATGACCGGCATTTCAAAATTTGAATTTTTATGGTGTTTATAAATATCCAAATCTTGGGCATAACATTGAATATTTATCAATAAAAATAATATTAAATAAGCTGTTTTTTTCAATCCTAATAATTTAATGAATCCAAATATTGTTGTTTTTTCTTCCAAAATGCTAAAATTTCTAAGTTTTTAGCAACATTTTTCTCTACTTCTCTTTTAAAAGGATTGTTTTTATCATCGGATTTGATAAACATCATATTATTTTCCAATTGTTCAATTTCTTTCAGAATACCTTCAATTTTTTGACGCACAAATCGTTTCTCCGCATCTAATTTCCGGTAATTTTCATCTTCAAAATATTGATCAATGGTATTTTTGAATTTCAAGAAAGACAATTCACGCTTATCAATATTCAGTTTATCATACAATGAATTGATAAACTTATTAAACTTGACATTGATATAATGCTTATTATCGGGCACATAACCCAGTTCTTTCCATTCGGCTATATATTTTTTAATATCATCAATAGAATATTGTGCATCGTCGGCGATATCTTTAAACTGTTCTTTGAGTTTGGTCAAATATTCTTTTTTCTGGTTAAAATTACCGAATTCTTCATTTTTTTCAGAACGGACATGGGTATAATAGCGATCAAAATAGTAATTACAAGCCGTTCTGAATTGTTGCCAGATTTTCTCGGAATATTTACGCGGCACATGGCCTATTTTTTTCCATTCTTGCTGAATTTCTTTATATTTTTGAGTCGCTGTTTCCCAGTCGTCGCTGTCTTTAAGCGATTCGGCAATATTAATCAATTCAAGTTTTTTCTCAAGATTTTCTTTTTGTAATTCTTTTAGAGATTTGTAGAAATTATTTTTATGTTTATTAAATGATTTAATACTCGCTTTGAAATCATTCCAAATTTCTTCTCTATTTGTTTTCGGCACATAACCAATTTGGTAGAATTGCTCTCTGAGCTGCTCTACTTCTTTAATCTTATTTTGCCAATCTTTATGATTTTCAGGAATTTCAGCCGTTACCTCCTTTAATTGTTCAATCAAAGCTTTCTTTTTCTCAAGATTATGAACAAATTCTTCCTTTAATTTTTTATAAAAATCACGTCTTTTATCGTGAATTTGTTTGGTCACTTCTTTAAACTCTTCCCAAATTTTTTCGCGATACTCCCGTGCTACCGGCCCGGTTTCTTCTTTCCATTGTTTGTGCAAAGTTTGCAATTCCTTGAAAATCTGATGAATATCATTTTGATTCAAAAGTGCTTTGGCTTTAGCAATAATATCTTGTTTTACGGCTAAATTTTCTTGAAAAACTTTGTCACGATAATCCCGATCCAAATCCAATAAATCATAAAAACGTTCTTCGTGATGTTTAAAAGTTTGCCAAATATCCGTGTATTTTGCACGTGGAATACTACCGGCAGTACGCCATTTTTTTTGAATTTCTTTAAATTTCTTAATGCGTTCTTCAAAAGTGTATTCCGTGGAATCTATCGTATCTTTTAAATCTTCAATTAAGTCTTGGCGGGTTTTAAGATTGGCCTCCAATTTATCTTGGATATCTTTATGATAAGCATGTAACTTGGATTTGAAATCTTTCCAAGTATAATGAAAATCTTTAATTTCGGGCAAGTTCAATTCGACATGTTCTGCATCAGGATGTTCCTCTTTATATTTTTGAGTCAATTCGGCAACTTTATCATCGAAAGCCGACTTAATTTCATCAAAATGTTTTTTAATTTTTTGAACAGGATGTTTCTCCAAAAGATCTTTGGCTTCACCCCAGAGCGTTTTGAGGTCAAAATCTTTGTAAGACAAAAGCGGAATATGTGTTTCCTGATGTATTTCGGGCACAACTTTTTCCGATTCGGAATCAGAGGCCACATTTTGTTCTATTTCATCCACCACTTCCTCTACTGATTTTTCATCCAACAATTTTTGGCTTTCAGCTTCTGCTTTAACTTGATTTGTCTCATCTACCGCTTTTTCCTCCGGTATTTCTTCTGTAGCCGGAGTTGATTCGGATTTTGTCATTTCTACATCAGCAATTTCTTCTTCTAATTTTTGGCCCTTTTCCGCCACTTCAGGCTGTGTTTCTTCAGCTGATTTTTTCAATTCAGTTTCGGCATTTTCAGTTTCAACAGGTGCTTTTTTATCAGAATTGGGTTGCGTTTCTAGAGCCTCATTCTTTCCATCTGCATCGTGCAGGTTTTCGTTTCTTTCTTCTACCATAATAGTAAATTTTCCGATTAATTATTTAGAAGCGAAATTTAACAATTTTTTTTGAATTATTTACTGCTATTTTCCAACCAAATTTGCCAAGCTTTTTCGGCTTGTAAATACAACATATTCAAACCATTAGAGATACTTGCGCCTTTTTTTTCGGCGGCCTTTAAAAAAGCAGTTTGAGTCGGATTATAAACTAAATCGTAAAATAAATGCTCAGGTTTTATAAAATGATAAGGAAAATCGGGTTTATTTTGCACATTAGGAAATGTACCTAATGGCGTTGTATTGACTACTATTAAATATTGATTCAATAATGTCTCATTCAAATCCTCATAGCCTATTTGATTTTTTGTTTGGGGCATTCTGGAAACAAATAAAATCTCAATTTGCAACTGCTTTAAAGCATGGGCAACTGCCTTGGCTGCGCCTCCCGTTCCTAAAATCAAAGCTTTTTTGTGCCGGGGTTTGATAAATGGTAAAATACTTTGTCTAAAACCATAAACATCAGTATTGTATGCTTTGATGCGACCATTATTTAATCTGACCAATGTATTGGCAGCTCCTATTTCTTGAACTGTTTCCGAAAATTCATCTACATACTTCAAGACGCTTTCTTTATGAGGAATCGTTACGTTTAAACCTATTATATTAGGCTGTTTTTGAAGCAGTTTAGGTAAACTATCAATTGTTTTGAGTTCAAAATTACGATATTCATATCCTTCGATATTTTCCTGACGAAATTTTTCAGCAAAATATTTTTCTGAAAAGGAATGGGTTAAAGGAAAGCCTATTAAACCTAATAATTTAGTTTTCATTACACTTATAGTTTAAGCTTTATTTGAAATTTTTTCAATCCAAACGATGCTGATGATGCCTAATAAAATTAAAGCTAAAGCGCCCAAAAAGGGGCCGTCAATATGCTTTGGTGCTATTTGTTCATAATAGGAAACCATAGCTTTTCCGTGCTTGTAAACTATTTGGTTGTGATGCCTTAAATAAACCGCTTTTTTCCAAGGCCATAATATATTTAAAGAACCTAAAATAAAACCGGTCAATAAAGCAATTGTTTGGTTACGATAGCGTTTAAACAACCAAGAAAGCACGTGTGAAAAAGCCACTAAACCAACTGCAGCGCCCAATGCAAAAGGGAATAATACTTTGAAATTCAAGTTGTTAATAGATTCTATGGCAACCAATTGGTAATTACCCAATAATATCAGAACAAAAGAGCCTGATAATCCGGGCAAAATCATACTGATAATGGCAATAATACCATTGAGAAATAAATACCAGGGATTGTCATTCTCAACTGCCGGATGCAGGATTGTAACAGCTATGGCAACCATGGTTCCGATTATAAAACTCAGGCAGGTTATCCCATTCCATTTATCAACTGTTTTTCCGACATAATAAACGGAAGCCAAAACCAAACCAAAGAAATACGCCCAGATATAAACCGGATAGACGCGAAACAAAAAAGCAAATAACTTGGCAAGTGAAAGAATGGCGGTAAGCAGCCCTAAGCCTACGGAAAAAATGAAATAAAAGTCGGTATGTTTTGCAAAAACACGCCATTTAAAGGTCAATAAGAGCTTTAAGGCGGTCAAATCAAAGGATTTAATTGCATTGATTAAGCGTTCGTAGATGCCGGTTATCAAAGCTAAAGTGCCACCCGAAACACCAGGAATAACATTTGCAGCTCCCATAGCCATACCTTTTAAAAATAAGATCGGATTAAAATATTTATGTGACATAAAATCATTTAAATTAAATTATTGTCCCAACATTCTTTTTTGAATTTCTTTAGAATCGGGAAATTCTTGTTTGGCTTCAAGCAATAACGTTCTGAATTTATCAATTTGATGGGTTTGCTTATATAAGTCGGATAATTGTAAAATAACCGATAATTTTTTTTCACCGAGTTTTAAACTCATTTCAAAAGCCGGTATGGCCTTTAAAGGGTCGTTTTGGGCCAAATATATTTGTCCCAATAATTCAAATAAGGTTTGATTATTAACAATTTCCAAAGCTTTATTGGTCGTGTCTAAAGCGCCATCGAAGTCTTTTAAATTTATTTTTATCTGTACCAACCTGATCCATGATTTATAATGTCCGGGGTCTTCATTAATAGCCAAATAATAATGTTCTATAGCTTTATCATAAATTTGCATTTTTTCATAAATCTGCGCTATATGATAATAAGTAAATGCTGTAGGATCAGCTATTTTTAAAGTGATGACATAAAACTCCAAGGCTTCGTCATAACGTTGTAATTGTGTATAAATAAAAGCTTTATCATAATAAGCGCCCAAAAACTTATCATCTATAGCAATCGCAAAATCAATGGCATTCAATGCTTTTTGATATTGTTTTTTATCGATATATTTTTTAGCCAACAGGCTCCAGCCCACTTCACTAAAAGCATTCGTATTTAAAAAATTTTTCAGGAAAGCAATGGCTTGATCGGATTGGTCAATCAAATCAAAGCAGGTAATGGCATTATATAAAGCCGTTGAGCTTTGAGGATCAAAACGTAAAGCATTTAAAGACGTTTTTAATGCAGCTTCATAATGATCAATATATAAATATTCTACGGTCATCAATTCGTATATTTCGGCTTTGTCACTATCAGGCAATAGCAAAGCCCGCAATAAAGCCTCAATGGCCTTGTGATGCAAATGTTTTCGAGAATATAATTCTGCTTCGAGCATGGGAATTTCCAAGCGTTCGGGTGCCATTATTACTAATTGATGTAACAGTTTTTCTGCTTTTTCCAATTGATTTTCGAGCGAATATAATTCAGCTTTATATAATAAAATATCTACATTTTGATAATATTGTTCCAAGCCTATTTTAATAGCCTTTTGTGCCATACCAAAATTTCCCAAACTGATATATTCATCTATAATATCCAGAAACTCCTCCAAATCAAAAAATATATTTTCATTGGTTTGGAGCATGGCTTCAAAACGTTTCAATAAGTCATCGTGACCGGATTCTAACGACATAGTTTTCTTATTTGTGTGCCTACAAAATTACACAAAATACCTTCAGCTTAATAAGTTTGGCATAATAGTTATTAACAGACTTATTAATACTTAAATTGAGGTTGCATCCAAAGAAAAAACCGTTCTCTAATTTAGAAATAGGGCAAGAATATCACAGTTTGTTGTTGATTATCAGCTATTTATATTTAATAAACATTTTTACACCAACTAAATATAAGCTCATATACTAAAAAT
>WGDF01000344.1 GCA_015493405.1 Flavobacteriaceae bacterium | reverse complement strand
GTATAAGTCCGGAGCATAAGCAGCAAGCCAAAACACGGACTTCAAAAGAAGGGGAAAGGGTTAAATTACAACTCAAGTTGACTGATACTTATTTACAGCGTCACAATATTGACTCTGCTTTTATTTCTGTTAAACAGGCTATTGCCAATGCTGAAAACATTCATGCCCCTTTTTGGCTGGCTAAGTCTTATTATAAATATGGTGATGTTTGTTATTATAACAATCAATATGATTTGTCTAATAAAGCATATCAAAAAGCCCAAAAATATGCCTTAAAAGCTAAAGATACTATTTTGTTTGTGGATTTATTGATTGATCAAGGTTATATATATGATTATTGGCAAAAAAAGGATTCTACTTTATTATTAATAAATAAAGCTATCGAATTAGCTAACAAAATCAGATATATTAAGGGCATTGCCAGAGCCTCTATGTTTATGGGAAATATTTATCACGGTTTAAACAATTATGATAAAGCACTTGGATATTATCAAAAAACTTTAAAAAATGCGCAACAAATTAAAAATAATAAAGGGGTTGGTATAGCTTTAGGAAATATTGGGATGTGCTATTTAGAATTGCATCAAGACAGTTTAGCAGTTGTTAATCTTAAAAAATCTATTGCTGTCTTAGAAAAAACACAAGGAAGTGCTGTCCAGATTGCAAATGCCTATGATGATTTAGCCATAATTTTTTCGCGTCAGGGCAATGTCTCACTGACAAAAAATAATTTGGCCAAAGCGCAACATATTTTTAATACCTATGGCACCCAAGAAGATAGAGCTGTAGGGTATAATGTGGTCAGTGAATGTTATACCAATTTAAAAAAGTACCGATTGAGCAATCAATATTTGGATTCATGTATAGCCATTGCCCAAAAAACAGGTTTTGGTTTAATGTTACAAAAATCCTATAAATCTTACGCCAAGAACTTGAGGGCTTTACATCAATACAATTCGGCTTACAAATATCTTGAAAAACACAACCAAATTGTTGATTCTTTACAATCTCAAAAATTTCATAAGCAATTTGCAGAACTTGATGTTAAATATAAGACGCTTGAAAAGGAACATCGAATTGAGCAATTGGAACATAAACGCAAATTATATAAAGCGCAATTCAGGAATTTATTAGTTACCAGTATCGGAATTATTCTTCTATTATTAATAAGCGGCTATGCGGTAGCTCAAAAACGTAAGAAGCAAAATAAAATTGCGGCGCTTGAATTGGAAAAATCTCAGATTTTGGCGCAAGGTCTTTCTCAGGAAATAGAACTTAAAAACAAACAATTGACGACCCATGCCTTAAATATGATGCAAAAAAATACTTTAATTTCGGCTTTGGTCAATCGTATTTCCGAAATTATTAATTTGATTGAAGGAGAAGGCAAAGCCAAATTGAAAGGGCTGAAACGTGAATTGAGTCATTTATTGACTTCTGAAAAAGATTGGGATACTTTTAAAATTTATTTTGAACAAGTAAATTCGGACTTTTTATCTAATTTAAAATCTGTTAATTCTAATTTGACTAATCATGATATGCGTTTGGCAACTTTAATAAGATTGAAAATGACCAATAAAGAGATAGCTTCTATCATGAATATCACCCATCAAAGTGTCAAAAATGCGCAATATCGTTTAAAAAATAAGTTAAAGCTTTCCAAGGATTCTGACTTAAGGGATTTTATAGCAGCGCTTTAAAATAAAAAAGCTGTCCCTTTTGAGACAGCTTCAATTTTATAAGTAAAAGAATTTTTATCCTAATTTATGAACAAATTTAGTCAATTTAGATTTTAAATTGGCAGCTTTATTATTGTGAATAATATTTCTTTTAGATAAACGGTCAATCATAGAAATAACTGTAGGTAAGAAAGCTTCAGCTGCAGTCTTATCAGTCATATCTTTTAATTTTTTAATTGCAGTTCGCGTCGACTTATGATAAAATCTATTGTGCAATCTTTTCTTTTGATCTTGTCTTATTCTTTTTAATGCTGACTTATGATGTGCCATATCCTATTATTTAATTAATGTTAAGAAAGTTTCCTTTCAATTGGTTTATTTAGTAGTCCGTAGGGGAATCGAACCCCTGTTACCAGGATGAAAACCTGGCGTCCTAACCCCTAGACGAACGGACCATGATACCGTCTTTAGTACGGCTTATTTTATTTATTATATATTTGAGTAGTCCGTAGGGGAATCGAACCCCTGTTACCAGGATGAAAACCTGGCGTCCTAACCCCTAGACGAACGGACCGTTACGATTTCGAGTTGCAAAAATAGCAAGTTTTTTTTAATCCACAAAAATAATTTAGGTTTATTTTTTGTGTTTTCGGCTTATATCTTATTTCTAGCGATACTTCATTTTTGTAAGACAATAAACACTTCATTTTTTTTAAATTACCCTCAAAAAATTATAAAATATACATTTACAAGCTCTTAAAAATCATATTGAAAAAAATGCATTTTTTTGCAAAAAAATTTTTTTAAAATGCAAAAACGTTTTATATTTGCACTCGCAATG
>WGDF01000343.1 GCA_015493405.1 Flavobacteriaceae bacterium | reverse complement strand
AATGTATAGTGTTCAAATCTATTTTTTTCTACATTTGATGTAACATTGAATTGAGTAAACCAATCAACAATACTTTTAGAAATACTGCCATTAAATTGTGCTACTACCGATAAAAAAAGAGCATTCTCTCTAGTTTTATTTTCTTTAACAATTAGATTTCCTTCAGAAAAAGTTTTAGATAGGTCAAATTTTTGATTGGTTCTAATAAATAATTTTGTTTCTCTAGTTTTGGTTTGAAATAACCATTCATCCTGCACAGCTTTGTTATCTAGTCTAAAACCATATCTATATTTAATGTTATTATGAATAAATGTTGCTTCAAATAGTGATGGTGAGTTTTTTGTTAATGTATTTAGTTGAAATGACTCTACATTAATTGAATCATTTGCCTTATATTCAGTTGCTGAATTTTCAACAAAATTTCTCATAAAGTTCATAGCCTCTAATATGTTGCTTTTTCCACTTGCGTTTGGTCCATAAATTACAGCTGATTTTAATAGATTTTTCTTACCACATTTAAAAATATTTTCAGAATGATCTTTTAGTGTTGTGGCTTCCATTGAAAAAGTTATGGAATCTTTAAAAGATTTATAGTTTTCGACAGTAAAATCAATTAACATACAGTATCCTTTTGCGTATTAAGCATATTATACCTAATTTTTGTGAATAAATCACATAATATTTAAATTAAAATTATTTTTTTTGATATTTAAAAGATAAATTGTTACATATAGTAAATTGTATAAAAATAGATCTTTATTGAAGGATCATTATAGCACTTTTTACCCGCAGTTCCAACAATAATGAAACACCGAATATGAAAATCAAAAAACAATCACAGAAAATCATTCGAGAAACCTCAATAATGATGCCGGCAAGCAATAACAACAATCTGCCTCTCCTCAACCGCATACACTAGACGATGGGTATTATCAATGCGCCGTGAATGAAAGCTGGACAGGTTTTCTTTGAGTGCTTCGGGTTTGCCGATCCCTTCGAAGGGGTTCCGGAGGGTCGCTTCGATGAGTTTGTATGATTTCATGGAAGCTCGCGCAAAAAATGAAATACCGGTCATCCAGTATCGACCCGATGAACTGGCATCGTATGCGATGTTTGTTGGGCTGAAGCCCAAACCCCTGAAATGCCATGCCAAATTTACAGTGTAGTAGCGTTGGTAATTTTGGTATAATAAGAGTTAATGGAAAAAGTTTCAAGGAGTCGTGATGCAAATGACGTTGAACATCCCTGATTTTACCCCGTTTGCACTCAACATCGATATTGCAGAACTCCAGCAAACGATCAAACAGAGCACCGCACTCATGCTCTATAAAAAAGGGAAATTTTCCATCGAACAGGCCAGTGCATTTGCCGGAATGAGTCTGTATGATTTTATGGAAGCCTGCGCAAACAATGAAATACCAGTCATCCAGTATCAACCCGAAGAGCTGGCATCGGAAATGCAGATGATGAGTCGACTATGATTCTCATCGCCGATAGATTCCATTGCTCCGTTGTTTGAAAAATTGATGCAAATACGTATCGTATTGTTCTGGATATGGCGGGTGAGTAGATAGGTATCTTCTGTAGCGAGCCGTTTCTATCATGTGACCTTGTGTCGGGGTGAGGGCGACCGTCGGAAGTGCCTGTGGTGCACCCCGACCTACGCGTTTCGGAAATTTCTTGTTGCTTTTTTGTTTTCATTTATGTATAATTATTCTCAGATCATGGTTCTAAAGGTGTGTTTTGACAGATTATCGATTTGAATGGGATTACGCCAAAGCAAAAATAAATCACTCAAAACACAAAATACGTTTCGAAGATGCAGCGACGGTCTTTCGGGACAAACAAGCCATCTCATTGCCTGATGATGAGCACAGTGAAGAGGAAGAGCGATGGATCACCATCGGGTTGGATCGAGTAACGCGCTTACTTGTGGTGGTTCATACTGCGGTGTTCCGAGAAAAGGATGGTTATCGCATCCGGATCATCAGTGCACGAAAAGCAACGAAATCCGAACGAAAAACATATACAGGAGAATAACCGATGAAAGATGAATACGATTTTTCCAAAGGTGTGCGGGGTAAATTTTATCGGGAGAATGCCAAATTCCATTTGCCGATTTATCTCGATCCAGA
>WGDF01000342.1 GCA_015493405.1 Flavobacteriaceae bacterium | reverse complement strand
GCCATCAACATAGGATAGGTAAACAAACCGGCATTGACATCTTCCAATCTATCAGCTTTGTCTTTGAAAGAATGTGCTAAAGTTAAACGTTGATATGGGAAAAATGTGCTTAAATACCAAGTCAATTCGGTAACCTGTGGCACATCAGACTGACGATAAAAAACAGTTTGATTGATATCTAAACCAAAAGCCAGCCAAGTAGCAGCCGTACTATAAGTGTTTTCTCGTAATTCATCTGCATCTTTAATCTGGGTTAAAGAATGTAAATCGGCTATGAATAAAAAGGATTCATTCTTCGGATTCTTAGCTTTTTCTATAGCCGGCATAATAGCCCCTAATATATTGCCCAAATGCGGTGTGCCTGTACTTTGTATACCCGTTAATATTCTCATAGATTTAACTTAAATTTTTTTAAAGAACAAATTTACGGTATTTTTTATTATTGCGACGTAAAATAAAAAGGGCAGCCTTAAGCTTGCCCCTTTAAATGTTTGTTTGTGTGTAAAATTGGTCGGTACTTTATAATTCTTTATGACAAAACCACCAATCAAAGCAGCCTTCATGACCTTTTCTTTTATCTGCTTCCGCAATATTAGTGGCTGGAGGAATAATAATATGATCACCGATTAAATTATTATGAGGCCAGTTTTCGGGTGTAGCGACCCCAAACTTATCAGAAGTTTGTAAGGCTTTTACCGATCTGATAACTTCATCGACATTACGTCCGATTTCTTGAGGATAATAAATCATCAAACGTAAATTACCTTTAGGATCTACCACAAATACGGCACGAACAGTATTGCTGCTTGATTTCCCCGGATGAATCATCCCTAAAGCTTTTGACACACCTTCAGCACTATCGGCAATTACCGGAAAAGGAATCTCAACATTTAAATTTTCTTTAATCCATTGAACCCATTTGATGTGTGAAAATACTTGATCAACGGATAAGCCGATTAATTCGACACCCATTTTTTTAAATTCATCAAATTTTTGAGCAAAAGCTACAAATTCTGTGGTACAAACGGGTGTGAAATCTGCCGGATGGCTGAATAGCACAAACCATTTACCTTCATAATCATTGGGTAAAGTTAAAGGACCATGAGTCGTTTGAACTTTTACTTCGGGAAATTTTTCGCCTAATAAAGGCATTCTTGTTATGTTTTCCATAATAGTCTATTTTTTAATTGTTTATAGCACAAAGATACAATCTCAGTTATCTAAAGTAAAGCTTTTTAATTAAAATTTCGTTATTCAACCATCAATAAAATTTATAACTTAGACAAACAGCATTAAATCTACCTATTTCTCAATTAAATTTCATCAAAATTATTAATCCAACTGCGGTAACAGAACCACCAATCAAAACATTCGTCTTCAAGCGGTGCCTCTTGAGCCTTAGCAATCGTATCCGGAGGCGGCAAAATCAGGTCACTGCCGATTAAAGCATTATGAGGCCAATTTTCAGGAGCTGCTACTTGGTAAGTATCTGTAACTTTCATAGCTTTGATTGCACGTAGGATTTCATCCATATTTCGGCCGATCTCTTGTGGGTAAAAGAAACTAAGACGTAATATGCCGTAAGGATCTACTACAAAAACAGCCCGAACTGTATTGGTAAGAGTTTGACCCACATGAATCATTCCCAGCTGTTTTGATAAACCTTCTGTCGTATCAGCAATCACAGGGAAGGGAATTTTGATTTCAAATAATTTTTCTATTTTTTGAAGCCATTCTATATGTGAAAAAACTTGATCCACCGATAAGCCAATCAATTCAATATTGAGTTTTTTAAACGTTTCATATTTATGGGCAAAGGCAATAAATTCTGTTGTACAAACCGGCGTAAAATCAGCCGGATGACTAAATAATACAAACCACTTACCATCATAAACATCGGGTAAAATCATCTGACCTTGCGTGGTTTCAACTTCGAAACGTGGAAATTTTTCGCCCAAAATAGGCATGTGTATTGCTGACATAGATAAATTTAAAGAGCAAATTTAAAACAACACCATACAAATATTTTTCTTGCAAATAGAAATAATTTATTAAATAGATTAAAGTTATAAAGAAATGCTATAATAACTATTTTACCGGAATTTTTTCAACTCTTCTTTGATGTCTACCACCTTCAAATTTGGTATTTAAAAAGGTTTGAACATATTCCAAGGCCTGATATTTTGATATAAAACGGGCCGGTAAACTCAAAATATTAGCGTCATTGTGAAGACGGGCCAATTCGACCAACTCTTTACTCCAACATAAAGCTGCTCGCACGCCTTGATGCTTATTAGCAGTGATAGCTGCACCGTTACCACTTCCGCAAAGAATAATACCACAATCGGCTTCTTGAGTTTCAACTGCCTCAGCAACAGGATGGATATAATCCGGATAATCAACGCTGTCCTCAGAATCTGTTCCGAAATTGATAACAGTATATCCTAATTTTTCTAATAACTCTATAATGGCAAATTTGTATACAGTTCCGGCATGATCGTTTCCTATGGCTATTTTCATAATCTTAGTTTATTTATATAAATACAAAGATAGGATTTTATTAAACATATTATTCAAAAAAAGCTGCCCTTTATGAGCAGCTTTTTGATTTTCAATAATAGATTTCAAGCATTCAATCTTAATGATACTATTTATTTTTTAATCACTTTAACAGTTGAGACTTTATCACCTGTTTTTACTTTCATTAGATATAAACCGTTTTGTAAATCGGCTATGTGTAGACTAACTTTAGGTTGAAGAGGTTGAATGCGTTTTACTTCTTGTCCCAATAAATTTGTCAAACTAATCAAATCAATAGCTTCTCCGGCACTAATATTTAAGACTTCGGTAGCAGGATTAGGATAATAAGTAAAGTTTAAAGCAGCATAATCTTCAACAGATTGAGATTGGGTTGCTTGAATGTAAAATCTTACAGTGCCAAAATTGTCATTTTCATAATCAAATGCCCGCATAAAATAAACTTG
>WGDF01000341.1 GCA_015493405.1 Flavobacteriaceae bacterium | reverse complement strand
GATATATATTTTTAAAAACAAATTTACTAAAAATATACCGAACATAAATTCTGATTTTGTTAAGCTTTTCTAAAAAATGGCTCTATGTTGTTTTGTATGGGTGATAATATATTAGCTAAGCATCAAATAAGCATGGAGATTATCTTTTTTTAATAATTTCACCCTGATGGGGTTTATGTTTTTAACGTCATAAATATACTACAAAGATATCGTCCCTACGGGACTTATTGGATTTTATTCATCCATAGACTATAAAAATATCACCTATAGGGGGTTTTTAAAAATTGGATAACTCCTACGGACATCGAAGTGGTATTTTTCTTTGTAATTGAACTATTACAAAAGACACATTTTTTACGCATAAGTTTTGATTTGCGTCAAAGCTAATAAAAACAATACATTCGGAAGATTTTAGCCTACTTATTGTCTATTAAGCCTAAAAGCGTATTTTTTTTTAATTCATTCAATTAAATGAAATAGAAATTCTTTATAAAAAGATTAAGACCTATCCGGTTATTAAACCCAGGCAGGCCTTAATTATTTGTAAACGAGTTAATTGTGTTCAAAAAAAATACTTTATTCTTAATGATATTCTATCAACCCATATTAAAGAATCGTTTCTTTTATAAAAATGAAATAAGATTCTGATTGTCTAAGAGTGCAGATTAAAATCTGATAATATTGGATCCCCAAGTGAAGCCACTACCAAAGGCGGCTGTAACGACCAAATCACCTTTTTTGATACGGCCTTGTTCCCAAGCTTCTGTGAGGGCAATAGGAATAGAAGCGGCTGTAGTATTGCCGTATTTTTGAATATTGTTCATAATTTGTTCATCTTTCATTTTGAGTTTGCGTTGGACAAATTGTGAAATTCTTAAATTAGCTTGGTGGGGGATGAGTAAATCGATGTCTTGAGGGGTTAAATTATGAGCATTTAAGCCTTCCATGATAGCTTCGGGAAAACGTGTAACGGCATGTTTGAAAACAAAGTTACCGTTCATATAAGGATAGTAGGATAAATCTTCCGGATCCCAATCTTCGACTAATTTTTTTGGGGGATTGGGGCCACCCGGAACTAAAACGGTCAATTCTTTGGCATATTTTCCTTCGGAATGGATATGATTGGATAAAATACCACTGTCATCATCACTTCGGGTCAAAACAACTGCACCGGCGCCATCGCCAAAAATAACACCGACACCACGTCCACGAGTTGATAAATCAATACCGGGCGATTGAAGTTCGGAGCCGATAACCAAAACATTTTTATACATGCCGGTTTTGATAAATTGGTCGGCTGTTGTAAGGGCGTAAACAAATCCGGAACATTGATTTCGCACATCAAGAGCCCCAATGGTATCACAACCGAGTAAATCTTGAACCATAACGCCGGAGCCCGGGAAATAATAATCGGGACTTAAAGTGGCAAAAACAATAAAATCGATGTCTTTTGGGGTTAGATTGGCGCGTTCCAGGGCAATTTTAGCGGCTTTAGCACCCATAGTTGCGGCAGTATTGCCATCGCCTTTCACTGCCCAGTGGCGTTCTTCTATGCCTGTTCTTTCTCTAATCCAAGCATCATTGGTGTCCATATATTGGGTTAAATCGTCATTGGTAACAACATTTTCAGGGACATATTTGCCAAGCCCTATTATTTTAGATTGATACATAGTTTATAATATTTTGATTTACGGGCAAAAATAAACTTTTTTTTATAAAAAAGAGCATAAAAAAAAAGTTCTACTCACAAGAGCAGAACCTTAATAAATTTATAGTATGGAATTAATTAAATTTCTCGTAAAGAATTTGTGTCAGCAATTCAAAATTATCAGTCATTTGATTGACGATCATATTAGCAGTTTTAGGGTGCACTTTGCTATCAAAAGTTATGTTTTTACGAACCTTGTCAAAGCTATCTTTTATCATTTCAACATACATTAAGACGCCGGAATCTGCTTTTAAATCGGGGTCGTTTTCCGACTGATCGGTTAAAACCTTGATGACATCATATAATTGAGATTTTGTTTCTTTAAATTTTTGAGGAATTTCAGGATCTCTTATTTTTGCTTTGCCGGCAATATAATAAAGGAGCAATTTTTGAGACAACATACGACCATTGGAACTGATGCGCAATAATTTAACTGATTTTAATTTGGTCGAATTATTGACCATATCGGCTATGGTTTCTATTTCATGACTCATTTTATCGGCATACTTGACGACCTTGGCGCCAGCATTAGTATCATATTTTTTTTGTAAAATACGATTCATCAACATCCAAGATAAATTGAGTTTTTGTAATTCGATATCAATTTCTTCGTTGAGTGCACTATCAGTTAAGTTCACTAATGTTTCCGAGAATTTTTCCGAATCATCATTCAGTTTTTTCACTATTTTGGGGTTATTGGCCAAAATACCTTTCATAATATAGTTTTTAGCAATCCTTTGGGTCAAAGTTCGCAGTTCTTCAGTATTGACCATAAAGTCATCCATATTCTTAATCTGAGCTTGCATATTAAAGCTAAGTAATGTGATGAGCGTTATCAAAAAGTATTGTTTTAATTTCATAATAATAATTTTATATTGTTGCAAAAGTAATTAATTTATTTTATATGTTTAAATCTAATATTTAATTTTTATAACTTAATTGATAAATGTCAATTTAAAATCTTTTTTTTCGCCTTCGGGTTTTTTGCCATTTTTTATTTTTTTACCTTGTAAAGCCTTGATGTATAAGGTAACAGCTTTAATTTCATCGGGTTTTAAATAATCTTTATAGGCAATCATCATCGTTCCTTTTTTTCCCTTGGTTATGATGTTGACTAAATCCTGTTCGGAGTTGATATATTTCCAATAGGGATCGGTTAAATTCGGGCCGATACCACCTTGAGCATTTTTTCTGTGGCAGGAATAGCATCTTAATTTATATATTTTTTGACCGGTTTTTAGATCTTCAGCTGTTTTCTTATTTACAAGTGCAAAATGGTCGATGATTTGATTTTGGTCATTAACTTTACTGCGAATGATTAAAAATTTTTGTCCGTCTGTTATGACAAAATAAATTTTATCATCCTGCTTTATAGTGTTGAATAATTGTAATTTGTCTTTATTTGTGCCACTGAATACATTATCTTTTACAACCAAAAAAGATTCCATAATTTGGGCTTTTTTATCTAGTTTTAGACTCGGATCCAAATAGTCTACAATTTGATCAGGATTATCTGATTGGGCAACTTTAAGCAGATTTTCCCCTAAATTTTCCAAAGATTTTACTTGCCCTACTATATTTTGTGCAAAAAGCCCCCATATCATCAAAAGAGCGGTTATGTATTTCATCTTTTTGGTTTTCATAATTTTTTTGGTTTGTGTTTGATTCTGACTTGTTTGTGTGTTATTATTTTTTAATTGTCATTTCAGTTATGAGTCTTTTGTCATTGCCTAATTTATCAATAATAAATAAGACATAATTGATATCCACCATAATATTGCGACATATTTTTTGGTCATAATACAAGTCACTCATCGTGCCCTCCCATACTCTATCAAAGTTTATGCCAATTAAGTCGCCTTCTTTATTTATTGCAGGGCTGCCGGAATTTCCTCCGGTTGTATGAGCGGTCCCAAGAAAATCAACCGGCATCATGCCCGTTTTAGAATAAGGTTTGAAATCTTTGTGTGCATATAATTCCAATAATTTTTTGGGAACATTGAATTCATAATCTCCGGGTTTGTATTTTTCAATGATGCCTTTAACATGTGAAAAAGGGAAATAATAAACGGCATCTTGGGGTTCATAACCTTTGAT
>WGDF01000340.1 GCA_015493405.1 Flavobacteriaceae bacterium | reverse complement strand
TTATCGTTTTCTTTTCTTTATCAATGAGCAGTTTGCTTATGGCACAAGAAAAGTTGGTTTCCGGGCAAGTTACGTCAGATGGCGAAGCTTTACCGGGCGTCACAGTTGTAATTAAAAATACTAAAAAAGGGGTTTCGACTGATTTTGATGGCAAATATCAAATTCAAGCGGCTCCTGAAGATGTATTGGTTTTTTCCTATGTCGGGATGAAACCTGTGGAAATTAAAGTGGGCAATCAAAGTAAAATTGATGTGTCTATGGAAGAAAATGCACAAGCGCTTAAAAAAGTTATTGTAACGGCTTTGGGTATTAAAAAACAACGTAAATCCTTAACCTATGCCGCACAAGATGTGAAAGCGGATGAACTGCAACGCGTTAAACAAACCAACCCTTTAAACAGTTTGGCAGGGAAGATATCCGGTTTAACCATAGAACGTAATGCCTCCGGAGCCGGTGGTTCGGTTAAAGTGGTTTTGCGGGGTAACAAATCTCTGCGAAGCAACCAACCTTTATATGTAGTGGATGGTATTCCATTATCCAACACGACCTCTTATGTACCTCACAGTTCTTTTGGAGATAAAAGCGGCGGTAACAGAGACGGAGGTGACGCTTTGTCGTTAATCAATCCGGATGACATCGAAAGCATCTCTGTGTTAAAAGGCGCTTCAGCTTCTGCATTATATGGTAGTGCCGGTTTAAACGGGGTTGTTTTGATTACCACCAAAAAAGGTCGAAAAGGCGGTTTTAAAGCCAGTGTTTCCAGCAGTTATACGGTAGATAGTCCGGCATATTTTATGAAATTTTCTGATGCAGCACAAAAAAATGTGGACAGCTTTTTTCAAAAAGGACAAACCAATATCAATTCTGTTTCATTAAGCGGCGGTACACAAGCGGCACAAACTTACTTTTCTTACAGTAATACCAATGCCAAAGGTATCTTGCCGACTAATGATTTATCTCAACATACTTTTAATTTGAGAGAAACGGCGCAATTACTTAATAATAAATTGAAAGTAAACGGCGGTGTGATGTTTAGTACACAAAAAATCAATAACCGTCCGGTTTCCGCTTTGTATTACAATCCCTTAGTCGGTGTTTATAATTATGATGCTTCACAAGGTCCTTTGTCTAAATGGAAAGAATATGAAACTTTTGACCCGGGACGTAATTTGATGACACAACAGTGGTTCCGCCCTACATCTGATATCGAACAAAACCCCTATTGGATATTGCATCGTAATCCTACTTTGGATAAAAATCAAAAATGGTTGATGAATTTAGGAGCTGCGTATAAATTAACCGATAATTTAAGTTTAAAAGTTCGCGGTTCGTTAGACAAATCCAATATGGATTATACCAGAAAAGTTTATGCGACATCAAATGGAACCTTATCACATAAAAATGGAAGATTTATTAGTTCAAATTTTGATAATACCCAATGGTATGGAGATTTATCGGCAATGTATAACAAAAAAATCAGCAATGATTTTAATTTAACTGCAATTTTAGGAACGAGTTTAACTCATAATTTAACGGATACATTTTATGCGGATTCCGGTAACACCGGTGGTTTGCAGTATGCCAATGTATTCTCTATCCAAAATTTCAATGCCAGTGCCAATGTTGATATAAGCGAACACCATATTCAAAAGAAAGTAAGTTCCGTTTTTTTCAGTTCTACATTAGGTTATAAAGAGCAACTGTATTTGGATGTAACAGGCCGTAATGATTGGAGTTCGGCATTACCGGCAGCAAACCGTTCATATTTTTATCCTTCTGTGGGTTTAACCGGCATATTAAGCAAAATGTTTGATTTTAACGACAATATTTCTTTTGCCAAAGTACGTCTTTCTTACGCCGAAGTGGGTAATGATGTACCGGCAAATTTTTTATATCCTAGTAGGAATATATTTTTTGGAGCAGGAGTGGATCCTCAAAATCCGGTCAGACCATATAAAGTGCCGCGTCCCGAAAGACAAAAATCAATGGAATTCGGTACCGAATGGCATTTCTTTGATAACCGTTATGGAATTGATATAGGATTCTACAAGACCAATACTTTTGACCAATATTTTATAGCAGAATCACCTGATTCCGGAACATCCGGAGGTAAAGTAGGAGTGAATTCCGGAGATATTTTAAATCAAGGTTGGGAAATTTCCGCTTTTGCAGAACCTATTAAAAGTAATGATTTTAAATGGCATTCCCAACTGAATTATGCAACCAATCACAATAAAGTATTGAGCCTTTCCGCTCCAAATGATGGCATTCATATACCATATCATACTGTCACTCCAGGTGGTGTAAATTCGTATGGTTCTTATTTGGTAGAAGGGGGCTCTTATGGTGATATTTATGCCCAAGTGGTCAAACGGGATGCTAATGGTCGCCCGATTGTAGATTTATCCAGCGGATCACCTGCCATTCAAAGAGATGATAATGCCGATATTACCATTGCGGCATTAGAAAAAGTAGGTAATGCCAATCCCGACTTTACTTTGGGTTGGAACAACAGTTTTGACTATAAAAACTTCGCTTTTGACTTCTTAATTGACGGTCGTTTCGGTGGTGTAACCATGAGTATGACACAAGCCGTTGTGGAAGGTATGAGTGACAATTCTGCCAGAGAACAATCCGGAAATATTGAAGTTGTTGATCTTAATGGCAATGTATCACAGTTATCCAGCAAAGTGTATTATAGTGCTGCCGGTGGTAGAAATGGTTTTACGGGTGAATCAGTATATGACGCTACCAATATCCGTTTGGCAGAAATGGCATTGTCTTATAAATTTAAGTTGAACAAATTTGGCGTTAAACATGCCAAAATTTCTTTAATTGGAAACAACTTGTTCTTCCTTTATAAAAAAGCGCCTCATGACCCGAATGTTACCGGTAGTATCGGAAATACCTTACAAGGTGTAGATATATTCGGGTTACCATCTACTCGTAGTTTGGGATTAAATCTTAATTTAAACTTTTAAAATAATACTATTATGAAATATATGTATAAATTCTTAACAGTCTTGGGCATTATAGCAGTATTGCTTAATGTCTCGTGTACTAAAGATTTTGATCAAATCAATAATGATCCGACTCAGATAACGGATGAGCAATTAACCGCCGATTTTCAATATATCGGTGCGAAATTTCAACCGATTTTTGAACATATTATTGCTACCAATCCGGCTTGGCAATATCAATTACAACAAAACCTGAATGCCGATGTGTTTTCCGGTTATATGACCAATCCGCGTCCTTTTGTCGGTGGCGCCAATAATACAACCTATAATTTGGTTCCGCGTTGGAACAATTATATTTGGGCAATTCCCTACAAAAATATTATGAACAATGTCGCTTATATAGAGAAACAAGCCACTGAAGATGGTTTTCCTGTTTTTGTCGGTGTTGCCAAAATCTTAAAAGTGGAAGCCATGCACCGCCTTTCCGATGTATACGGCCCTATTGTTTATACACATTACGGTGAATCGGTAACAACCAGTGAATATGATAGCCAACAAGAGGCCTATTATGCATTTTTTGATGATTTGGATACTGCTCAAGATTTGATTTCAAATCATATGAGCGATGCGTATTTTACCAATTTTGATTTGGTTTATGGAGGACATTTGGATCAATGGATGAAATTTGCCAATTCTTTACGTTTACGTTTGGCTATCCGTATTGCTATGGCAGACCCTGCAAAAGCACAAGCCGAAGCTCAAAAAGCTTTGACTAATTCTTACGGTCTAATCGAAAACAATTCGGATAATTTTATTATTCACGGTAAAAAATCACATCCTTTATTAACAATATGTAATGCTTGGGATGATATTCGAATGAATGCCAGTATAGAATCCTTTATGCGTGGCTATAATGACCCGAGAATTGATAAGTATTTCAGTTTGGTTAAAGAAGGAGATAATGCCACCCAACCGGTTGTACCTAATACTTTAAAAGGAATCCGCAACGGTTTGCCATTGTTGTCTAATTATTCTGACGAAATTGCTCAAAAAGCCGCTTATGTCAACTTTGCCGTATTAAATAAAAACGTGATGACCAATGATTTACAACTGATGACGGCAGCAGAAGTCTGGTTCTTAAGAGCCGAAGCCGATTTGAGATGGAATAATGGACAAAATGCTCAATCATATTACGAAACAGGGATTGCTTCATCATTTGGGTATCGTGGTGTATCGGGAGCTGATACTTATATTGCAGACAATACCTCAACCCCGATGGATTATGTAGATCCGGTTAATGCTTCTAATAGTATTAATGCTTTAACCAATGTTACCATTGCTTGGGATAATGCCGCAAGTAATGAAGTAAAATTGGAAAAAATTATAACCCAAAAATGGATTGCCATGTTCCCGCAAGGAGAAGAAGCTTGGGCGGAATTCCGTAGAACCGGTTATCCTAAAATTTTTCCTGTGGTCAGCAATCAAAGTGGTGGAACTATTGATACAAATATCCAAATCCGTCGTATTCCGTTTGCTATCAGCGAATATGACACAAACTCCGAAGGTGTTCAAGGTGCGGTTACAAAACTGGGCGGACCGGATACCGGAGGCACCCGTTTGTGGTGGGATACAGGTAGTAATTTTTAAGTCGCAAGAAAAACTTAATAATTATTCTTTTTGTAATGAATTTAGAGAACGGGGGCTATGAGTCCTCGTTCTTTAATCTTACCCTTATCCAAAAAAACAAATTTAAAATTTTGCTAGTAATTGTTTGTTTTTAGGTTTACAATTTCTAATTTAGCTTTTCATTTAAATTTATAAAAAATGACAAACAAACTAAAATCAATTGCTTATCAACCGCCGGGACAATTTGAAGAAACCCGTTACGAGAAAATACACAATGTCATCTTTGATAATTCGGTTGACGGTTCCAAAATAGTTGCTAATGAAATAGCGACACTCATCAAAGCAAAACAACAGCAAAATGAACTTTGTGTTTTAGGTTTGGCAACCGGTTCTTCACCTATTAAAGTATATGAAGAATTAGTGCGCCAACATAAAGAGGAAGGCTTGAGTTTTGAAAATGTAGTAACTTTCAATTTGGATGAATATTATCCTATGGCTCCTGAAAGCATTCACAGTTACCATTATTTTATGCACCAGCATTTATTTAATCATATAGATATTAAGCCGGAAAATATTCATATCCCTAATGGTAAAATTCCCAAGTCCAAACTCATAGAATATTGTATTGATTATGACCGACAAATCACAGCTTACGGTGGACTGGATTTTCAATTATTGGGCATCGGACGTACCGGACACATCGGTTTCAACGAACCCGGATCGCATATCAATTCCGGCACCAGATTTATCACACTGGATCCATTGACCCGTTCTGATGCCGCCCCCGGTTTTTTGGGAATTGATAATGTGCCACGGGCTGCAATTACAATGGGAATTAAAACCATTTTACAATCCAAGCGCATTGTGCTTTTGGCATGGGGAAATGCCAAAGCGCCAATTATCAAAAGAACAATAGAAGGCCCGATGACATCTGAGGTGCCGGCCACTTATTTGCAAAAACATCCCAATACAACTTTTGTCTTGGATGAGGAAGCTTCTATGGATTTGACACGTATCAAAACACCTTGGCTAGTCAAAGATTGTCAATGGCATAACGATTTGATTAAGAAATCAGTTGTGTGGTTGTCGGAACAAACCGGTAAGTCGATATTGAAATTAACCGAAAAAGATTATAATGCCCATGGCATGTCAGGCTTGATGGCCCAAGAAGGCGATCCATATGATATTAATATCCGTGTCTTTAACCAGATACAGCACACCATTACCGGCTGGCCCGGAGGAAAACCACATGCCGATGACACCTCACGTCCGGAGAGAGAAAAACCTTATAAAAAACGGGTTCTTATTTTCAGTCCGCACCCCGATGATGATGTCATATCTATGGGTGGCACTTTAGATCGGTTGGTGCAACAAGGCCATGAAGTTCATGTCGTGTATCAAACTTCAGGAAGTATTGCGGTGTCTGACGAACAAGCTTTGAAATATGCCAATGTTATTTTGCAATATGAACCGGATAATCAAGATTTAAAAAAGATTATTCGAGATTTGCAAACTAAAGAAAAGCCTTATGAAGACACTTTACCGGTTAGGAATCTTAAAGCTACTATCAGACGACAAGAAGCTGTGAGTGCCTTAAAATATTTAAATGTGCCGTTGTCCCAAATACATTTTTTGAATATGCCTTTTTATGAAACCGGTGCCATTAAGAAAAAACCTCTGAGTCCGGCTGATGTAGATTTGGTGCAAAATATTATAACCAAGGTTAAACCCCATCAAATTTTTGCTGCAGGTGATTTGGCTGACCCGCATGGCACCCATAAAGTGTGCTTAGATGCTATTTTAAAAAGTGTTGATCAGCTAAAAACCGAAGATTTTATGAAACATTGTCGTGTTTGGTTATATCGCGGGGCTTGGCATGAATGGGATGTGCCGCAAATCGATATGGCAGTTCCTATGAGTCCCGACCAAGTGTTGCGCAAACGCAAAGCGGTCTTTTATCACGAAACTCAAAAAGATGGCGTGATGTTCCAGGGTAATGATCCTCGCGAATTCTGGGTGCGTGCCGAAGATCGTAATCATCAAACGGCTGAAAAATACCACCGACTCGGTTTGGCTGACTATGAAGCTATTGAAGCCTTTAAACGCTATCATTTTTAGTGGAAAGTGCGTAGAGGCGAATTGCATTCACTTTATGTAGTGACAAAATATTTTTTCGTCTCTTGTTAGTACGAAATTAAAAGTGGCTGAATGCTACGAACGGAGTGAGGAGTGTCTATATGAATCAGAATTAAAGGTGGCTGAGTGTCTCCCCGACAAAAGTCGGGGCAGCCAATTAACCAAATAACCAATTAACCAATGAAATCAGCATACATCTTAATCTTCTTTTTTATCCTGAATCAAGTGACGGGGCAAAGCCAACCGGCTTATCAAAATCTTATGCCATCACCACAAAATATAACTTTGCAAAAGGGGCATTTAGTTTTAGATTCAGATTTTCAGGTCGCGATTCCGGAGGCATCGAGTCGCCGGGTACAAATTGCTGCAACTAAATTTATCAGGCGGTTGACCAATCGCACCGGTTTGTTTGTAAAATATGGTTTTCCGGTTACTAATACGGCATTCCCCAAGGCGACTTTTGTCGTGCATTACCAAAGAAAGGGTGCGTTAAAACTTCATGAAGAGGAGTCTTATCAAATTAAGATAACTTCTCATCAAGTTGTCATTGAGGCAGAAACTGATTTGGGTGTTGTTTATGCTTTTGAAACTTTATTGCAATTACTCGATAATGATACAGAAACTTATTTTTTTCAAAATTTGAGTATCACTGACAAACCTGCTTTTACTTGGCGTGGTTTGATGATTGATGCATCGCGACACTTTGAACCGGTGGCGGTAATCAAACGCAATTTAGATGCGATGTTGGTGGCAAAAATGAATACGTTTCATTGGCATTTGTCCGATGATCAAGGATTTAGAGTGGACATTAAAAAATATCCGCAGTTGACACAAAAAGCTTCGGATGGGCAATTTTATACCCAAGCACAAATTAAGGATGTGGTAAAATATGCGGCTGATAGAGGTATTAGAGTGATTCCGGAAATAGATGTCCCCGGACACGCAACAGCTTTGTTAACAGCTTTTCCGGAAATTGCCAGTCAAAAAAAGACGTATCAATTGCAACGCAATGCTGGTATTTTTGACCCGACCTTAGATCCGACCAATCCGAAAACCTATGTGATTTTGGCGCAAATTTTTAAAGAATTATCCCAATTATTTCCATTTGAATATGTGCATATCGGAGGGGATGAAAATAGAGGCAAGCAATGGGATGCAAATCCCAAAATTCAAGCTTTTATGAAGCGAAACGGTTTAAAAAGTAATCACGAATTACAGACTTATTTTAATGTAAAATTGCAAAAAATACTCCAAAAATATCATAAAAAATTGATGGGTTGGGAAGAAATTAGGACTCGTAAAATGCCCAAAACCGCATTGATTCACGTTTGGCGGGGCAAAGCCGGAGAATCTTTGATAAAAACTGTCAAAAATGGCTATAATGCCGTATTGTCCAATGGTTTTTATATCGATTTAATGTTGCCGGCATCAACGCACTATAAAACGC
>WGDF01000339.1 GCA_015493405.1 Flavobacteriaceae bacterium | reverse complement strand
TATCTTATGACTATAGCGCAACTAAAATATTTATTAGCCGTCGCAAAATATCTCAATTTTACGAAAGCTTCTCAACAATGCCATGTAACGCAGCCCACTTTGAGTATGCAAATACAAAAATTGGAAGATGAATTGGGGGTGCTGATTTTTGATCGGAATAAAAAGCCGATAAAAGTGACAGAGATAGGTCAGAAAATTATCGATCAAGCCAAAACCATAGTCAATGAAAGTGCCCGGATTAATGATTTGGTACAACAAGAAAAAGGTTATATCGGCGGCCTTTATCGCTTAGGGATTATTCCGACGATAGTGCCCACACTTTTGCCGATGTTTTTAAAGAATTTCATCAAAAAATATCCCGATGTTCAGTTAGAAATAGTTGAAATTCCTACGGGACAAATGATAGAACAAATATTGGAAGGCAAAATTGATGCGGGAATTGCCGCCACCCCTTTAGAGGAAGAGCGGATTGTTGAAAAACCTTTGTATTATGAACCTTTTATAGGTTTTATCCCTGAAACACATCGTCTTTTTGAAAAGCAATTTTTAGAAGAACAAGATTTAGATGTAAAAGATATTCTTTTATTAGACGAAGGGCATTGCTTTAGAGATAATATCTTGAATATTTGCCGGATGAAAAATGCTGACCCTCATGTTTTTGATTTAAATATTGGAAATTTTGACACCTTGATTAAATTGTCAAAAGATGGTTTGGGAATGACCCTATTACCTTATTTACAAACCGAGGATTTATGTCCTGCTGAAAAAAAATATTTACGAAATTTTAAAAAACCCGAACCTGCCAGAGAGGTTAGTTTGATCCATTCAAAAGACATTTTTAAGAAAAATATTACAGAAGCTTTATTTAAAACTATTAAAGGAATCGTTAAAGGGGCCATTGAATTTTACGATGTAAAAATAATCAGTCCTTTACCACCGAAAAAGTAGTTTAAAGTTTTTGCCATACAAAATGGAAAGTGAAAAGTACAAATATCATTTCGATGAAGCGATATTAGAAGCGACAATCTTATTTTATATTTTGAATTTCTCGTTGTATCCCTTTCTCGATACATGTCAATATCGAAATAACATTGAATATTTATTAATCCTATAACCAACATTACATGACTTGGATTCATTTTTTTAAACACGCTAAACAACGCTTGTTTGACGATAAAATTAGCGCAGATATAGATCGGTCCGTTTTTCAAATGGATTATGATCGTATTATTTTTTCATCTGCTTTTCGGCGGCTGCAAAACAAAACCCAAGTTTTACCCTTTCCGAAATCAGATTATGTCCGCAACCGACTGACACACAGTCTGGAAACAGCTTCTGTTGGTCGCTCTTTAGGACATATTGTAGGTTTCGAAATTGTCCATAAATATCCGGAGTTAAAAACCAAATTGAATATTTTTCCAACTGATTTCGGACATCTGGTATCAGCCGCTTGTCTGGCCCATGATATTGGCAATCCGCCCTTTGGTCATAGTGGCGAAGCGGCCATTAGTCAATACTTTAGAAGTGCAAATGCCGCAACTTTAATTGCAGGATTGACAGATAAAGAAAAAGCCGATTTGCAAAATTTTGAAGGTAATGCCTCAGGGTTTAGATTATTAACCCATACACCCGATAAGCAGTCCGATATTCAAGGCGGTTTACGCTTGACTTTGGGGACATATGCTACTTTTGCCAAATATCCTAAAGAATCCTTACCCAAACGAAAGGCTGAAAAGAAAGCAAGCCTTAAAAAATTCGGCTTATACCAATCCGAAATAGATTTATTTGAGCATCAAATTGCACAAAAACTCCATTTATTGACACAGCATACGAAACAGGGCAAAGCTTGGAAACGTTTTCCATTGACTTTTTTGGTTGAAGCTGCAGACGACATTTGCTACCATATCATTGATTTTGAAGACGGTTATCATATTGGCGTGATCTCCTTTGAAACGATTGAACAACGCTTTTTGACTTTGACCAATCCTAAAACTTTTAACAAGAACCGCTACGATGCAATCTATGATTCAAATGAGAAAATCAATTATTTAAGAAGCGTGGTCATAAACAATTTGGTCAAAAAAGTAGCACAAATTTTTATAGAAAATGAAACGGATTTTGTAAATGGTAGTTTGGATCAGCCACTATTGGATTTACTCCCTTTAGAATGGCAAAACAATTTGAAAGCCATTATAAACGAAAGTATAGATAAAATCTACCAATCAGATCCGGTGCTGAAAATAGAATTAGCCGGAATGAAAGTTTTACCGGACTTGTTACATAAATTTGTTACGGCTAATTTAGATCCCGACCATCATAAACAATTATATCAATTGCTTCCTTATCTTTATAGAGGTGGTAAAAGTGATTATGACAAAATATTAAATGCCACTATGTATATCAGCAATATGACAGATCGGCAAGCCGTCGATTTGTATCGACAGATTAACGGAGTAGAATTGCCCGGTTACTAAGCGGTTGTAAATTGCTGAATCTCATTGATGATGTCCTCAGGATTATCTTGAATGGAAAGGATTAGATTTTTATATTTGTTTTCATCCAACATTTTTTGTAAACACGAGTAAATCGGTTTTTCTTCTATCCAATAATGGCGATCCATAAAAATCATAGGACTAGCATAGCCGAAACTCAAATAATGATTTTGGGTGGCTTCTTGAAAAACTTCTTGAATGGTTCCGGCATTTCCCGGCGCAAAAATAATACCGCCTTTGGCTATCGTCAGCAAGCCGTCTTCGCGAACACTATTGGCAAAGTATTTTGCAATATGAGTAGCAAATGGCGTGGCCGGTTCATGACCATATAACCAAGTCGGAATCCCCAAACTGTTATAAGCAGTTTTAGGAAATTGCTTCAAGACTTCAAAAGCGGTATCTAACCACCGGGCGTCTTTATAAGTCGGTGCTTGTGATAAAAATGACAAACTATCCCATAAATCTTGATTGGGTTTACCGGCAAACCAAGCGCCCAGATGGGTCGCTTCCATCGCCCCGGGACCGCCGCCGGATGTCATCAAATAGCCCTTTTCGGTCAACTGTTTGCTGATGAAGGCTATCTGTTTATAACTTGAGTCAGTGCGCGGTAAACTGTGCCCACCCATAAATGCCACAATTTTTTTTTCATCATAACGGGATAAAAAATCATCTAAAGCGTCCGTCATAGCATGATCATGAAGACGTCTGGCTAAAGTTTCTTTAATATCTTTGGCATTTTTACCCGTCTTGATATAGTGTCGGTAAACTCTCTGATCAAAAGTATCGGCATAGGTTTCGGGATGCCCTATTTGATAGCCTTTATACAAATCATCTTTGGTATATAAACGGTTGACATAACAATTATAAGGCATATCCAATTTGGGGAAAATGAAGCAATCCCCGAGCTTTTGCTCAAAGCCACTAGGTAATTGACAACCTAAAAACAAGCAATTGCTAAATTTTTTATCCGATAAATGTTCTTTGACTTGGGTAAAATCTAAATTTTGAAAGGCTTTATAAGTTATAGTAGATCTCTTTTGGAGTAAGACTTTTAGACTCTCTAAGTTTTCTATTTCTTGATATGTCATAACGGTGTTGTAAACTGAATTTTTTA
>WGDF01000338.1 GCA_015493405.1 Flavobacteriaceae bacterium | reverse complement strand
GCTATGGCCAATGAGCCTCCATCAAAAATAATATCGGTTTGTGCCCCAACATGATTGACATAAAAAATAGGAATTTGATATTGTCTGACATTTTCTTTTAAAACCCGAATACGTTCAGTTGCATGCGTGTAATCAAACGGACTAGCGGAAACATTAATGATAAAATCCGGTTGCTGCGGCATCAGCATTTCCATGGGATTAACCGTGTACAGCGGATTATTATTGCCCAGATTCCAAAGATCTTCACAAATACTCAAAGCGATTTTATAACCTTTAAAATCAACGGTCTGCCATTGTGTTGCCGCTTCAAAATAGCGCGCTTCATCAAAAATATCGTAAGTGGGTAACAAGGTTTTGTGCTGACGATAAACTTCTTTTCCTTGGTATAAAAACACCGCCGAATTATACAAATCTTTACCTTCAATCACCGGATTGCGGGTCGGTGTGCCAATCACCACGGCAATATCATCTGTTGCTTGTTTGATTTGTTCAATGCTTTTCTCGGCTTTTTCAATAAAATCGGTAAACTCTAAAAAATCACGCGGCGGATAACCGGTGTTTGCCAATTCCGGAAAAATCACCAAATTGGCACCTTGGGCTTTGGCTCGTGAGATATAATCCAAAATTTTTCGGGTATTGGCTTCAAAATCGCCTATGATAACATTGATTTGCGCTAGGGCTATTTTCATACTTATTCGTTAAATGTTGATATGGTTATTTGATGAATTGTTTTTGGCTATCATTTCGACCCCGACGGCTGTCGGGGGAGAAATCTCATTTTCAATTCTCAATATATAGATTTCTCGTCGTTTTTACGCCCGCGTCTTAAAAACTCTGTCGAAATGACAAAGCGATTCTAATATTGCTTATTTCTTTGATGCACATTGTCATTTTGACACCGACTTTTGTCGGTAGAGAAATCTCATTTTTAAATTTCAATATAATAGATTTCTCAGTCGCTGTACTCCTTCGAAATGACAGAAGTGCTTAATCCTAAAAAACGTCAAAATGATCTTGCCACAAATTGGTTTTTATGCCTAAATAAATATATTTTGTCGTTTCATTTTTAATTGTTGTCAAAGGTACATCTATGCTCGTTTTACGATAAATAAAACCGCCAAACAGTTTTAAATTGGTAGCCGGATTCAACAGATAACCGATTTCTGTTTGGTTATAAAATATTTTACCCAAATTACCTTGTAAAAGCGATTTATCATTACCTTTATCTTGAGGTCTGATATAATGATAAATATCACCACCATATGAAACAGAATCATGAGGAAAATCAAAACCTTTTCGCCCCAAAATCAAAGTATTATGACCATAAAAACGTTTTTTTCGGTATTGAATTTCAAAGAGTGCCTCTTTAAAATTGGCACCCCAAGGATGTGCTAAAGCCTGGTAATTTTGCCCATAATTAGCGATGGTATTATGACCGTAGGTATAAGGACGGACTTGATTATATTCAACTCTTAAAAATAAATTGGGAATGGCAAAAGCATCGTGGTATTTTAGGCCGACTTGATAGCCGAATTTGTTGGCCCAATAACCTTTAACCCCAAAAAATTTACTAACGGTCATTTCATCCAAGACAAATTGCCCGTAAATATCGATTTTGTAAGGTAATTTGTAGCTTGCTGACAATCCGACAACAGTATTAGAGGCATTGGAACCGGCTTCATATTCCGCCGTTTTAAAAAATATTAAAGGATTTAAAAAATTAACATCAAAACCTCTGCGATTTTCATTATACCAAATAACTGATTCGAAAAAACCCAGATTTAATTTTTTGGTAGCATGCCAACTGATATAATGAATAGCTGAAAATTTCTTTTTATAAACACCGTTTTGTTCGTATTGCGGTCTTAAATCTTGGTAAGCCGTCCATAAAGTGGTGTATTGGACATGCCAAAAGGTCGCTTGTATTTTGAAATAAGGGTAGTTCGTCGCATTATCGGACAAAAAGAGTGAACGGTATCCCTCACCGATAAAATGCTTGCCATGACCCAATTCGAAAAGAAAAAATTTACCGGGCTTGTAAGTAAAATATCCCGCTGCATAAGGATAATCGATATAATTTCGGTCTTCACTTTTGTTTAAACCATAACCCGGCACAATAGGCGGCCGATTTGCCCAAGCATAACGGTCTAAATATTGCGGAAAACGGGCATAATTTTCGGCTATAGTAGAGCTAAATGAAAACTGTTTTCCCAAACTTCCTTCCACTCTTATGGCACGTGTATTTTGAAAAGTATAACGATCAGACAAATTGTCTTTCCCTAATCTTAAGTCGATCACAGGGTCAATACTAATCCAATAATCTTTACCCACTATGGCAAATAAATGTTCATTAAAAAGCTTGCGCCCCAGCCAAGTTTTTTTGTTCAAAGACTGCGCTTGGTATTTTTTAACCAAGGCATTGCCGTTTATTTCAAAATAATGCCAAGGTTTTAAAGCTGTGTGAACAGAATCGGCCAAATGGCCTTCCATTTCATTATATTCAAAACGGGTAAAAGGAATCTTGAGCTGACTTTTGACCTTCTTTTGAATCAGATTTTCTTGGGCAAAGAAATTTTGAGTGCTTATAAACAAGCCTAAAATGAGAAAAAATTTTTTCATTCAAATAAATTTGGAACAAATTTAAGGTTTTTCCCTTAATCTCTTAAAATTTTATTAAGGCTTGCAGAAATTATTATTTTATCAAACCAATGATTTTGAGATAACGGGCTGTTTCGTCGGCAAAATGTTTAATGTCACCTTGAGGCACATCAAGCATCAGGTCATACAAACCTTCATCATTTAAATAACCCACTCTAAAATTGGTCTGGACTGACAGTGAAAAATAGATTTCAAAAAGATTGGTCAAACCGGTAAAATCCAATAACAAATCATATTTTTTGTCTAAAAATTCTAAAATTTCAGGACTTTTAATCTTGCCAAATTTAGAAAACACCTCTTTTGATGCTACAATACCACGCAACTCATTATAATTGTCATTTTTTTCTTTAAAAGTAAAAATATCAAATTGGCTACTACTCAGATTGAGGGCTTTCTGAACATATTTTAGATTTTCAAAATTTAATTGGGAATTAGGATTATTTAAAACAGCCACTCTTTTAACCGGATAAACTTTTATAGATTTATCTTGTAAATTTTGAATCAGTTTAGCCGTTTTTCGCTGAATATTATTTTCTTTTAAATTAAACAAATCTGTTATTTTTAAGGTTATAAAGTTACGTAATTATTTGAAAACAATTTTCTTAATGATTGGTTCTCCCAATTCTTGATTGAGCAAAGCTATAATTTTATTTTTGCCTCTATTGAGCTCTTCTCTTAATGCTGAAGAAGTCAAATAAATATATAAAATACCATTTTCATAAGCAATATTAGAAGTATAGTTGGCAATAGTTTCGCTCATTAATTCGCGCCATAATTTCTTGATTTGGGCTTTTTCCAAACCTTTTTTCAGTTTTTTTTCTTTTCTGAGAGCTGCAATAACTTGCTTGATATGTCGGGTGTCTTTATCCATCCTAAACTTAATGAAGTGCTTGCTTGAGTATATCGATCAAAATAGGTTTTAAGCCACTGAAAAAGAATTCGACTGCAATGACCATCACGATTAAACCCATCAAACGCATCATCACTTTATTACCGGTATCTCCCAAAGCCTTAATCACTTTTGAAGAACTATATAAAATAAAATAGGTTAATATCAAGACCAAAGTAATTGCAGCAATCAGAATTATTTTTTTTTCAATAGAACCGGCATCATCCATCATAACAATAGCATTGGTAATGGCTCCGGGGCCGCAAATCATAGGAATGGCCAAAGGCGTTACCGAGATATCATTGACATAAGTATGAATTTCCGAGTCTTGAATTTTAACTTTTCCCAAACGTGCCTGCAACATATCCATACCCATTAAAAAGAAAATTACGCCGCCAACTATTCTAAAACTATTGACAGAAATACCAAAAAAATTAAAGAGCAATTGCCCTGAAAATGCAAAAAATAAAATGGTTAAAAAAGCAATAATAGAAGCTTTTTTAGCTGTATGAACACGGTGCTTTTGATCCAAATCTTTGGTCATCGTCATAAAAATGGGCATCGTTCCCAATGGATTGATCAATGTAAAAAATGACGTAAAAGCCAAAAGCCCAAAAGCCCATAATTCATTCATAAACTTTATTTTTGGGTCAATACTTTTTTTGCAGCTTTATAAACACCTTCGGCATCCAAACCATATTTATGCATGAGCTCCTCACCGGTTCCCGACTCGCCAAAACGATCATTTACAGCTACAAATGTTTGTGGTGTGGGCTGCGTGGTAGCCAAAAAACCGGCAATGCTTTCTCCTAAGCCTCCTACGCGGTTATGCTCTTCACAAGTTACGACAGCACCTGTTTTTTGAGCGGAAGCCAAAACCGCTTTTTCATCTAGAGGTTTAATGGTATGTATGTTGATTAAATCGACGCTAATCCCTTCAGCTTCCAATTTCTCGGCAGCCTCAATTGCCGGCCAAACCAAGTGTCCGGTTGCAAAAATACTCACATCATTTCCTTCATTTAACACCACAGCCTTTCCGATTTCAAAGTTCTGATTCTCCGGTGTGAAATTAGGCACTTTAGGGCGACCAAAACGCAGATAAACAGGGCCTTTATAAGCCGCAATAGCTAAAGTTGCAGCTTTGGTTTGGTTATAATCGCAAGGATTAATCACCACCATTCCGGGTAACATTTTCATCATGCCCAAATCTTCTAAAGCCTGATGTGTTGCCCCATCTTCGCCTACAGTCAAACCGGCATGCGAAGCACATATTTTGACATTTTTTTCACTATAAGCCACGGCTTGTCTGACCTGATCATAAACACGACCTGAAATAAATTCGGCAAAAGTGGCTGCAAAAGGAATTTTATCTTCCAAGGTCAAACCTGCTGCCATACCAATCATATTGGCTTCTTGAATACCAACGTTAAAAAAACGTTGGGGATGTTGTTGGGCAAAAGTACCCATTTTAACCGATCCGGTTACATCAGCCGTTAAAGCCACAACTTTTTCATTGGAATTGCCCAATAATGTAATAGCATCGCCAAATCCGGAACGGGTATCTTTTTTATCTTTATATGTATATTTTTTCATCTTTTTTATTTTTTATTCATCCGGTTTACAATTAATAATCACCTAAAGTTTCAGGTAATTGTGCCAAGGCTTTAGCCAGTTGCGCATCATTTAAAGCTTTGCCATGCCAATGGTAATCACCTTGCATAAAATCAACACCATACCCCATTTTGGTATGCAACAAAACAGCTACCGGCTTTCCTTTTCCTGTTAAGGCTTGGGCTTGTTTTAAGCCTGATAAAACAGCTGCTAAATCATTGCCTTTTTTTAAATCGACGACAGTCCAATTAAAAGCTTCAAATTTGGCTTTCAAATCACCCAAACTCAAAACTTGATCCACCGTTCCGTCAATTTGAGCATTGTTATAATCAACCGTCGCAATCAAATTATCTATACCTTTAGCGCCAGCGTATAAAACAGCTTCCCAGATTTGCCCTTCTTGTAATTCGCCGTCGCCATGTAAGGTATAAACCAAATGTTTGTCATGGTTTAATTTTTTACCTTGTGCCACACCCAGTGCTACAGACAAACCTTGGCCTAATGATCCGCTTGCAATCCGGATACCGGGCAAACCGTCATGTACGGAAGGGTGACCTTGTAACCGACTTCCTAAACGGCGAAAAGTAGCCAATTCTTTCACATCAAAATAGCCACGGCGGGCTAAAGTGCTGTAATAAACCGGTGTAATATGCCCGTTTGATAAAATAAAAGTGTCTTCTCCGGTACTTTTTATTGAAAATTTCTTCGGATTTATATCCAAAATATCAAAAAACAAAGCTGTAAAAAATTCAACAGTTCCCAATGAGCCTCCCGGATGTCCGGATTGCACATCATGAACCATTCTTACGATGTCCCTTCTGATTTGAGATGGATATTTCTCTATATTTTTATCACTCATAATATTTATATTTTATGCTACAAAAGTAATCTAAATTTTTTCATTTTGAAATAAGATCAGTCTTTTTCATCATATTTTAAAAGATCTTGATAACAATTTAAATATTGACAAAAAACAATATTTTTTATATTTTATTAACTGTTTTATTTGATTAAATTCATATATTTGTCAAATCAATTTTTACAAATCTACTTACAGCGATGAAAAAAATACTTATTCCGATTTTAATATTGTTTTTGGTTAATGCATGCAAAAAGAAAGATACGACAGAATTAAAACCTTATTTAGGCGCTTGGTCTTTAATCCATTTTTCCAAAGGCTCAGATATAGAAACTTACCAAAATGATCAAATCATTTGGACATTCAATAAATATGATGAAGTAATAGTGAACTTAAACACAACCTTGCCGCCCAACTCTCAACTACCCATTCAAAAATCGGGAACTTATGATTATGTGGGTGCACCCACCGTAGTTAGTATTAAGGGAACGCAATATGCTGTTGAAATAAAAAACGATTCTCTATTTTTGAGTCATAATCCAACTACAGGTGGCACACTGATTAAATTTTATCACAAGCCATAAAACCCTTACTTTTTATTCTCTTGTCAGAAACGATTAATGAGTGCCGTCTAAAGACAGGCGTATTTCATAAAAAGAGTTATTTTGGTTTTATTTGTTTTTTAGAGTGCACTCATTAATAAATACTTTTAAAAATTATCACCATCCAGTAAACGACCCAATCCACCTAAAACAGAACCTTCTCCTTTAGCACTACCGCCAGCTCTAGGTGCATTCATCAAAATACGATCGGCCAAGCGAGAAAACGGCAAACTTTGTAAATAAACAGTTCCGGTGCCGGATAATTTGGCCAAATACAAGCCTTCACCGCCGAAAAACATTGATTTCAGACTTTTAACACGTTCTATTTCATAGGAAATATCTTTGGTAAACCCAACAATACAACCTGTATCGACATAAATGGTCTGATTTTGCAATTGTTTCTTAATAACCGTACCGCCTGCATGCATAAAAATCAAACCGTCCCCAACCAATTTTTGTAAAATAAATCCTTCACCACCAAAAAATCCGGTTCCTAATTTTTTAGCAAAAGCAATAGATAATTCTGTTCCTTTGGCTGCACATAAAAAAGCATCTTTTTGACAAATTAATGTCCCCCCATAAGTATCTAAATCAACCGGAATAATCTTGCCTGGATAAGGTGCTGCAAAACTGACTTCTTTTTTACCTTGTCCTACATTGGTAAAATGCGTTATAAAAATAGATTCACCTGTCAAAACTCTTTTTCCTGCATCTAACAGTTTACCGAATAAGCCTTTTTCAGGCTTAGAGCCATCTCCCATTTTAGATTCAAATGCAATATCGGGATCCATCCAGTTCATAGCGCCGGCCTCTGCAATAACCGTTTCACCCGGATCGAGTTCAATAGCGACAACTTGCATATCATCACCAAATATTTTATAATCTATTTCATGTGCTTTCATAATTTAATTTTAATTGGTTTATATTTCTAGTGCCATCTAGTGTCATATCAAGTATTTATTGACATATCAAGCGCGCATTCTTTTATGCCAAAATATTATTCTTAAAACCGGATTATCCTTGTAAAATTACAAAAATATAACTGATAAAAAAATCCCGGACCGAAAAACGATCTGGGATTAATCTTGAAATGCTGGCCTACCAAGGCTTCCCGTAGGTTTACGGGATAAACTTCTCGCCTTTGGTGACAATTAAAAAATCCCAGATCGAAAAAACGATTTGGGATTAATCTTGAAATGCTGGCCTACCAGGGCTTCCCGTAGGTTTACGGGATAAACTTCTCGCCTTTGGTGACAATTAAAAAAATCCCAGACCGAAAAAACGATTTGGGATTAATCTTGAAATGCTGGCCTACCAGGGCTCGAACCTGGACTCTTCTGAACCAAAATCAGACGTGTTGCCAGTTACACCATAGGCCATTACTTCTTTAAAAGTGGTGCAAATTTATAGCTTTTTTTCGAGTTAGCAAAAAAAAATTATAAAAATTCAGAAAGCTGTCCTCTTATCATTTTAAAGTGTTTGATAATGAAAGAATTAAAAAAATAACGGGCATAATAAATTACACCCGTTATATAAAATAGAAATGTGAAAATATCTCAAATTAAAAGATATATCTCAAACCGGCTTGCACTTGCCAACGAGATCGTAAACTATAATCGTTATAGAATGTATGCTCTAAATTGGGATCAAACGTATAGACCGGATCAGGATTACCATCGTTATCAACATCGGCAAAATGAACCCCAATGGGTTGTTTATTGGTAGGCAATTTAACCACACCCCAATCGCTGTTTAACAGATTTCCGAGATTTAAAATATTCAAATTAAACTGTATTTTTTGAGCGCCTTTCAGCAGATAAGCTTGGGTCAATTTCAAATCTATTTTACTGCGCCAAGGACTCAAAATAGCATATCGTTCCATATATTGACCGCGGTGGGTGCTCAAATACTCATCTTGAACGATGTAATGGTTAAATGCATCTCTTTGCGTTTGTTGCTCTGCAGCAGTGCCCGTAAAATACATTTGATTTAACTCATTTTGTGTCGGGATGTAAATCAAATCGTTTAATGAAGAACCGTCTCCATTGATGTCACCGGCATATGTATAAGAAAAACGACCACCTTTAGCCCATTCGTAAACTGCTGCCAAAGTTGTTTGCCATTCTTTATGTGCCCCATATTTCCATTGTTTGCTGGTAAAACCGATAAAACGATGTTTGTCTCCATAAAGTGACGGAGCCAAACGAGCTTTATTGACATTACCTAAAGCCGGATTTCTCATAAAGGCATCTCCTGTAATTTCAGCTTCAATAGAATTGGCGTCATTGGCTAAATTAAAGTTATAAGCCAAACTGGTTCGCAGACCTTTACCGAAATTCTTATTGACTTTAGCGGTAAAATTGAAAGATTCGCCTAAAGTAGTATTGGTAAATGTATATAAATGCGCAGGAATACCGGCAAAACCGCCATCTTGCATCGTAACATAATCATTATAAGTATAAACTTCACGCGGGTCAACTGAACTGTTTAAAGTGCTTGTGGGTGGTTTTAAACCATAATCTCTAACCATCATAGCATTAACATCTTTGGTATAGGCTAGATCAACACTGGTGGTCCAGCCATTTTTAAACTTGTTATCTACCCCGATACTGGTACGCCAAACTTGCGGAAATTTGAAATCAGGGGCAACAGGCGTCATATACCAACGACCAAGATTAGCCACATGATTGCCTATCCAAACAAAAGGCAAACGACCGGTAAAAATACCGGTTCCACCGCGAATAACAGCTGATTTGTCTTTACTCACATCCCAATTAAATGAAAAACGCGGAGACCACAATAATTTTTGAGATGGCAAATTCTT
>WGDF01000337.1 GCA_015493405.1 Flavobacteriaceae bacterium | reverse complement strand
GCTAACTTTTTCTCTATTTTGTTGAGTTTGCCGACTAGTTTGTGAAAGCGGGTCGCATAAGGCAGAAATACTTTATTTTCTTTGGATTGGTGGATGATAACTTTATTGTGTTTTTTGGGAAAGACTTCCAAATCCACATTTTCCTTATTGTAAATAAAATAAATGAAATTGTGGCTGTCCATATCATACATCAAGAGATACATTCCGGCCGGTTGATGGTTCATATTATAGACAAATAAGCTATCTTTATTCAGTTTTTTGTTGTTGATGTAATCTTGTTTGACATCTTTAATTTGATATAAAACAGACCAAGGATACATTTTGGCCGGATGTAATTTGACTTTTAGACTATCTTGACCCAAAGCGGTGTTTAAAACCAGTAAAAGAATGACGAGGAATTTTATTTTTTTCATTATTTAAAGTTTAGAGTAATTAAAAAACAAATATCATACCTTTTTGGAGAATAAAAAAAATAAAAGCTGCCGATGTGACAGCTTTTATAATTATGGTGTGCATAAAATTAAACAATCCCTTGAGCCAGCATAGCATCTGCCACTTTGACAAATCCGGCAATATTTGCACCTTTTTCATAATCAACCCAACCATCCGGTGTTTTGCCATATTTGACACAAACGTTGTGAATGTCATTCATAATACGTTTAAGTTTTTCATCTACTTCAGCACTGGACCAGCTGTAACGCATAGAGTTTTGACTCATTTCCAAGCCTGACACGGCAACGCCGCCGGCATTGGAAGCTTTGCCCGGTGCATATAAGATTTGTGCTGCTTTAAACAATTTAATAGCTTCGGGCGTTGAAGGCATATTGGCACCTTCGATTACGGCAATAATACCGTTTTTGAGTAATTTGGCTGCATTTTCGGCACTAATTTCATTTTGAGTGGCACAAGGCAAAGCAATGTCCGCTTTAACGCCCCAAGGCCGCTCACCTTTGAAATATTTGGCTTGGGGGTATTTATCGATATATTCATAAATGCGACCGCGTTTTACATTTTTAAGATGCATAACAAATTTCAATTTTTCGGCATCAATACCTTCAGGGTCATAAATATAACCGCTTGAGTCAGATAACGTAAGCACTTTTGCGCCCAATTGAGTTACTTTTTCGGTGGCATATTGGGCTACATTACCGCTACCGGAAATTAAAACGTTTTTATCTTTAAAGGAGTTATTTTTAGTCTGGAGCATTTTCTCAGCAAAGTAAACGACCCCGTAGCCTGTTGCTTCGGGGCGAATAAGTGAGCCGCCAAATGAGATACCTTTGCCCGTTAAAACACCTGTAAATTCATTTTTTAGTTTTTTGTATTGGCCAAAGAGGTAGCCTATTTCGCGGCCGCCTACGCCAATATCGCCAGCCGGCACATCGGTATTGGGGCCGATATGTCGGAATAACTCGCTCATAAAGGCTTGGGCAAATCGCATAACTTCATTGTCCGATTTTCCCCGTGTATCAAAATCGGAGCCGCCTTTACCACCTCCCATAGGTAAAGTGGTTAAAGCATTTTTGAAGGTTTGTTCAAAACCTAAAAATTTTAAAATACTTAAATTAACGGTTTCATGAAAACGCAATCCGCCTTTATAGGGCCCGATTGCAGAATTGAATTCGACCCGATAGCCTTTATTGACTTGCACTTTGCCTTTATCATCAATCCAAGGCACCCGAAACATAATGGTGCGTTCCGGTTCTATCATCCGTTCCAGTAACATTTTGTTGTTATATTTGGGATGATCCATCATAAATGGAATTACAGCTTCGGCAACTTCGCTAACCGCTTGCAGAAATTCCGGCTCGTTGGGATTACGATGTTTGGCGTAATCTATAAAATTGTTAATTTGATCTTGATACTTGATTTTCATAATACTTATTTTAAAAGATTAGTGGTTTAAATTAATAAAAAATAAATATAATGCAAGTGATAAAAGAATTGAAAATTAGAAATTTCAATTTTTTGTTTAAAATAGAAACGATTTTGGAATTTATGACCTAAAATGATTGAGTTATAAAATTCCCAAGTTATATTTTTTTATTGATGTAAGGGGCTCAAGACGTATAAATAGATAGCTATAAAATGGGCCAAACTGCCCCATAAAACAAAAACATGGAAGATGGCATGGTTAAATTTGATTTTATTTAAACTAAAAAAAATGGCGCCAATGGTATAAAATAAGCCACCGGCTATAAGCCAATACAGACCTTGGAGTGGGAGCGCCATCATCAGAGGTTTGATAAAAAAGATAACCAGCCACCCCATAATGAGATATAGAAGCGTGGATAATGTTTCATAGCGGCCGGTAAAATAAAATTTAAGCCATATGCCGATTCCGGCTATGATCCATATGACAGTTAGTAAAAGTCCGCCTGTAAAACCCTTTAAGGTGACTAGGGCAAAAGGCGTGTAAGTACCGGCAATAAGGATAAAAATAGCGGCATGATCAAAAATATTGAGATAACGGCGTCGTTTAATATTCGTCTCGCGGTGATACAAAGTCGATGCTGTATAGAGTGTGATTAAGCTCAAACCATAAATCAGGCTACTGATGATTTTATAAGGATTATGGCTGGGTATCGTTTTAAGGAGCATAAGCAGCAATGCTATTAAACTTAATAATATGCCGGTTTTATGTGTCCAAACATTTATTTTTTCTTCTGTGGGACTATAAGGTAATTGCGTTTTTGCCATTTAAGATTTCATTAAAAGATGGTATTTTTATTTTGATTTAACAAAGTTAGGGGTATTTAAAAAGGCTGCCAAATATAGAGCAGCCTTTTTGAATGGATATTATTGATAAGGAGTTAAATAGCATATAGTTTTTCTCTCATTGCCTTGGTTTTAGGATCGGATAAGTATTCATCAAAGCGCATCAATCGGTCTATGGTGCCTTTAGGTGTAATTTCTATTACTCTATCGGCTACTGACTGTGCAAAAGCATGGTCACGGGTTGTAAAAATTACAGTGCCGGGAAAATTTATCAGCGCATTGTTCAAGGCTTGAATCGATTCCAAATCCAAGTGGTTGGTTGGTTCGTCGAGTAACAAAATATTGGCTTTTTTCATCATCATTCTTGACAGCATAGCTCTTACTTTCTCGCCACCGGATAGTACTTTTACCGATTTGAGGGCTTCGTCACCGCTAAAGAGCATTTTGCCTAAAAATCCACGCAAATAGACATCTTCACGTTCTTCTTCCGTTTGTGCAAATTGTCTCAGCCAATCGACTAATGACATATCTTCCTGAAAAAATTTGTCATTATCTGCCGGCAAATAAGCTTGGGTGGTGGTAACCCCCCAATTATATGTTCCGGTGTCGGCAGGTAAATTGCCGGTTATAATTTCATAAAATGCGGTTGTAGCCCTGGAATCCTTAGAAATTAGAGCAACTTTGTTTCCTTTGTTAAGATTGATGTCGATTTTGGCAAATAGCAGGTCTTCATCTATTTTTTTAGATAAATTTTCAGTTTCAAAAATTTGAGTACCGGCTTCGCGTTCAGGTTGAAAAATAATGCCCGGATAACGTCTGCTCGATGGTTTTACATCATCGATATTGAGTTTTTCAATCATTTTTTTACGTGCCGTAGCTTGTTTGGATTTGGCTACATTGGCAGAAAAACGGCGGATAAAATCTTCCAACTCTTTTTTGCGTTCTTCTGATTTTTTGTTTTGTTGGGCGCGTTGTTTGGCTTTGAGTTGACTGGCATTGTACCAGAATGAATAATTTCCGGTATAAAAATTAAGTTTGTTGTAATCAATATCTACCGTATGGGTACTCACAGCATCCAAGAAGTGCCTATCGTGAGACACAACAATCACGGTGTTTTCATAATTGGCCAAAAAATCTTCTAACCAAGAGATGGTCTCAAAATCCAAGTCGTTGGTCGGTTCATCCATAATCAAGACATCCGGATTGCCAAAAAGAGCTTGTGCAATCAAAACACGTACTTTCATCTTACTTTCCAATTCCGACATTTTGGTGAAATGCAAATCTTCGGGAACGCCCAGGTTGGAAAGTAATATGGCGGCATCACTTTCGGCATTCCAGCCATTCATTTCTTCAAATCTTTGTTGCAAATCGCCCATTCGATGAACTTCTTTGTCACTGGGGTCGGGATTGGCATAGAGTTCGTCTAATTCTTTTTGAATTTTATACAAGTCTTGGTTTCCCATGATGACCGTATCTATGACGGTATAGTCATCAAATTCATTGTGATCTTGTCGCAAGACGGACATCCGTTTGCCGGATTCTAAATGGACTTTTCCGGTAGTGGGTTCTATATCACCGGATAAAATCTTTAAAAAGGTAGATTTTCCGGCGCCGTTGGCCCCGATAATGCCATAGGTATTTCCCTTTTTAAATTGGGCATTAACTTCATCAAATAGAACGCGTTTTCCGAATTGGACGGAGACATTATTTACTGATAACATATTTTACTTTAAAATTTTTGCAAAATTACGATAATTTATTGAAAATAAGAGAAACAAAAAATAGAAAAGAATTCAATTTTTCATTCTTTTGTAAGCGGAGATATACAATGGAATTTTTTCGTCGAATGAATTGCTTTGATTCTATTGAACAAGAATCATTTTATGACCGTCATATTCTATATGGCTGAAGTGATTGAGCCAATCTCCCGTGTTGAAATAAATACTGTGGTCATTAAGGGGCATTTTCAGAGGTAGATGGCGGTGTCCAAAGACAAAATAGTTGATATCCGGCTGTTTTTTGAGGTATTCTTTGGCATATAAAAAAAGCCACTCCTGATCTTCACCATAAAATTGTTCGTCGTAGGAGCCACTGACCAACTTGTTTTTTTGAGACAGATATTGTGCAAATTTCAAACCGATATCAGGGTGTAACCAGCGGTAAGCCCATTGAGCTAACGGGTTCTTGAATATTTTTTTAAGCCTTTTATAAGATTTGTCTCCGGGGCCGAGTCCATCACCATGACCGATTAAAAATTTTTGTTGATTAATTATAAAAATCTGAGGCTCAAAATAAATAGGAATGTTGAGTTCATCGGTTAGATATTGGCGCATCCACATATCGTGATTGCCAACAAAAAAATAAATGAGAATGCCTGCATCGGTCAGTTCGGCCAATTTGCCCAAAACCCGGACAAAACCTTTAGGAACAGCACGCTTATATTCATACCAAAAATCGAACATATCTCCCAATATAAAAATAGCTTGCGCATCTGTTTTGATTTGGTCCAGCCATTTGACAAAGCGTTTTTCGCGTTTTAAACTTTCTTTTTTGTCGGGCAACCCAAAATGGTGGTCAGAGACGAAATAGATTTTTTTATCAGGAGCGATTGTGATATGTTTAGGCTTGATCATCGGCATACCATTCGGCAAAAGAAGTGCCTGTTTCGTATAATTTTAATTTGTGTAATGAAATATTTGAAGGTAAATGTGGCGCGATTCGTTGGGCCATATCTTGAATCATCATTTCGCCTGTCGGTTGAAAATCAACCAGTAAAATATGATGGCCGCGTTCTATCAAGAAATCACCTATTTCTTTGTAGGATGTATTTCGGTTTAAGACCAAGGCATGATCGTAATCATCAATTACATTTTTTTTGACAAGCGTTTTTAAATCGCCGAAATCAATGACCATGCCGAATTTAACGTTGTTAAGATCTTGAATAGGCTCTCCCATAACGGTTACTTCCAAAGTATAGGAATGGCCATGCACATTGCGGCATTTGCCGTCATAACCGGCTAAAGCGTGTCCGGTGTCGAAATGAAATATTTTTGTCAGTCTAATTTTTGCCATAATTTTTATTTTTTAAGCTTCGTCTTCATCTTCAAATTCATCTAAATTTTCCGGTCCTTTATAAGTTTTGGTCAAGTACCATATAATTAGCATCGTGATACCAAATCCTAAAATAACCGGTAAAAGAGCTGTAAGCCAATAGGTTAAATGGTAAAACCAATCTTTCTGAACTGCTGCAATAATCATTTTTCTTTTTTACAAAGATAAGGAATAAAGTTTGAAAAGCGCCTTATAATGATAAATTCCAGAGGGCAAACGCACCATAAAAAATAAAATATTTATTTTAGCCCCGTAGGGGCGTCCCGTTTGTAGTGGATAAAAATGTTATTAAAATCCCATAAAGCCCCATC